>JAKITG010000066.1 GCA_021648195.1 Flavobacteriaceae bacterium
ATATTATATGGGAAGTATGGAAGTTTATGAAGCCTGCACTTTATGATAAAGAGAAGAAAAGCGCCAAAGGCTTTATTTTAATTTCATCTTTTCTTTTCTTTATAGGAATTCTTTTTGGATATTATGTAATTACTCCATTATCTATAAATTTCTTAGGAAGTTATCGCGTTTCCGATGAAGTAAGAAATAATACCGATTTAAGTTCTTATATTGGGTTATTAAAATCTTCATGCCTAGCAGCTGGTTTTATATTTGAACTTCCAATTATTATTTACTTTTTAACGAAAATGGGCTTAGTTACTCCCGAATTCTTAAAAAAATATAGAAAATATGCACTTGTTATATTATTGATTTTAGCGGCTGTTATTACTCCTCCAGATGTTATCAGTCAGGTGATTGTTGCTATACCTATGATTATTCTTTATGAGGTGAGTATAAAAATATCTAGAATTGTCATTAAAAGACAAGAAAAAGAAAAACTTAAAACTGAGATTAAGAAATAGTTTATTTTAAATAAGTAAGATGATATTACGCGCAGAAAATATAACAAAAATTTATGGTAGAAGAAAAGTTGTAAATAGTATTTCACTACAAGTTAAACAAGGAGAAATTATTGGCTTATTAGGACCTAATGGAGCGGGAAAAACTACATCTTTCTATATGATTGTAGGAATGGTACAACCCAATAATGGATCAATTTTTTTAAACAATGAAGACATAACTAATGATTCAATGTATAAACGTGCTCAAAAAGGAATTGGTTATTTAGCGCAAGAAGCTTCTGTTTTTAGAAAACTATCCGTAGAAGATAATATTATGTCTATCTTAGAATTCACCAATCTATCTAAAAAAGAACAAAAAATAAAACTAGAATCTCTTATTGAAGAGTTCGGTTTAAACCATGTAAGAAAAAATAGAGGTGACTTACTCTCAGGTGGAGAACGAAGAAGAACTGAAATTGCACGCGCTTTAGCTTCCGATCCGAAATTTATATTATTAGATGAACCTTTTGCAGGTGTTGATCCTATTGCTGTTGAAGATATACAAAATATTGTAGCACATTTAAAGGATAGGAATATTGGAATTCTAATAACAGATCATGATGTGCAAGCTACTCTTGCCATTACCGATAAAACTTATTTGATGTTTGAAGGTGGTATTTTAAAAGAAGGAACACCTCAGGAATTAGCTGATGATGAAATGGTTAGAAAAGTTTATTTAGGAGAAAGCTTTGAATTAAAAGAACGAAAAAAATAAACTATTATTTAAGGTGGGTTCTAAAGAAGCCTTAATAATATAGAAATTCTATACTACTAAGGGTCTGTTACAAAATAAAGTTTACAGAATTGGCGACGTTATTTTGTGCAATAACGAGGCAAAAAACGCAGGTATAGCCTTAGCTAAAGTGAGTATTTCTAACACTGTTAGTGTGCAAAAGAACAAGGCAAAATGTAAAGGTTATTTTGTAACAGACCCTAAGGCTTAACAATCAAAATCTAAATTTTTATTGATAATCTTCTTCTCTACCTAGTATATTTCCATTCTCATCAAGTTTCAAATCATGCTCTGATTTTCCATTTTTAATATGAACGATATATACTTTCTTGTTATTTTCTATAGTATATGTTGTTTTTGTTATTTCATATCCTTCTAAGGATTTTACTTGCTTTCTTACCTTATTTGGTAATTTTTTAAATGCAATTTTTGTGGCTATTTGATTATCCGCTTGACCATAAGTGGAAAAACTTAATATGATAATTAGTGCTAAAAACAGTATTATTTTTATATTTTTCATAATTTTTTTTCTTGATTATTATTATTTTATTACCATCTAGTAGTTCCTTTACCTCCATTCTTAGATTCAAAATCATAACCTAAGGTTAATAAATAAGTTCCTGCATAGTTTAACCCTATGGCTTGATTGATATTATATTGATAGGCAAATCCTACATAGAAATCACTTTTTTTCATACCTACCATAGGAACGATTGCTAAAGGTTTAAAACTTTGATCATTTAAAAAACGTGTGCTTATTCCAACCCAATAGTAACTACCATCGTAGTTTATCCTTTTTGCCTTTATATTAAAATCTGTAATAGATCGCTGATCACTTTCAAAATATTTAAAGTATAAAGATGGTTCCAGTTCAATTTCACTATCATTTAATTCAAATACATATCCTGTATAGATATAATAATTACGAAGCTTTCTTGGTTCTGTATCATCAAATGCTTTTACACTTTTATCTAAGATATTTGAAGCATTAAAACTGATATAGTATTGCTTTATTCTATATAAAAATGCGGCATCAAAATTTGAATTGAAAGAAGATACATTACTTCCTATATTTGGATCATCGTTGGGGTTGTCAAAATCGGAAACATCAATTTTGAATTGTACAAATTTATAGGATAACCCAAAAGATATATAATGTTCTTCAACATCATCAATAATTAAATGATGTGCAAGACTTAATTGACCTCCAATTTGAGACGTATTACCATTTCTATCATTATACAAAACTCCACCTGCTCCTGAAGTTTCAAACATAGGTGTATCATAGGATAAAACCTGTGTATTGGGCGCGCCTTGTAATCCAACCCACTGAAAGGCTCCACTTAATCTTAACCTTTGCATATTATTCATACCCGCATAGGCAGGAGAAATAATGAAAGGGTTTTCAATCAAATACTGTGTATAAGGTGATAATTTAAACTCTTGCGCCTTACCCACAACTGATGAAAGCAATAAAACTGCTATAACAATTAACTTTTTCATAATTTATATTATCTAACTAAGGTGAAATTTCCTTTAAACTCTCTGTTGTCTGATGATTCATTCAATTTAATGATATACCAGTAATCTCCACTAGGCAATGGCTTATTATCATACATACCATCCCAACTATATGTGTTGCCTTTATAACGAGCTATTTGTCGTTGATAACGATCAAATATTTGTACGGCAATATTTGGGTATATAGATATATTGATAGGGTACCATGTATCATTAACTCCATCTCCCTGAGGTGTGAAAAAATCTGGAATTACAATATCTAAAAATTCTAATTCCATTTGTTTTTCAACAATACAGCCTTTATCATCTTTTACATAAAAAGTATATAGACCTGACTTATTGATAACAAACACATTATCACTACTCATATCATTTTCATCATTCATTGCGTATTCATATTGAGGCTCACCACCAGAAGCATCAATTGTATATTCGTTTGGATTAACTGTAGTTACGGTAAACGTGACAGGAATATAGGCTTCAACTGTTACTGTAATAGGTGGAGCAGAACATCCATTAATTGTATTTGTAACAGTTACTGTATGATCTCCATCGGAAACATTTTCAAAAATACCTGTACTCTGCGTTATTGTACCATCAAGCGTATAACTTACTTGACCTACATATTGATCAGCTACTGTTGCTATAACTTGATTACCTGAACCTCCACAAGAAAAACCTGCTGAGGCTTCAAATTGTAAATCAGTCAATTCAACCAAACTCTTTGTTTGAGTAATATCACAAGTGTTTACACTTTTTACTTTACGAATAGTAATCGTATAATCTCCTTTGCTCAATCCTGAAAAAACTGGAGAAGCTTGAAAATTTGTACCATCTTTACTATAAGTAATTGTATTACTTGCATCATTTTGAGTAATATTTACTGTTATTTCTCCATCAGCTCCACCAACACAAACAACATCTTCTTTGGTAATGTTATATTCAATTTCTTCATCAAAATCAATATTAGCAGTTGTTGAAGTAATACATCCGTTAGCATCTTTAACATTAATAATATGATTCCCTTCTGTACTTACTTCAAAAATATTTGAAGATTGATATGCACCGCCATCAATATTATATTCATAAGGAGTAGTTCCTCCTGTGGCTGTAGCTTCTATTCTACCAATTAAAGCATTACCATTACAGGGCATAATATTATCTAAAACATTACTGCTTGCTCGTAATAAAGTAGGTTCGCTAATTGTAAAATCAAATATATCAAAACAACCATCTGTATTGGTTATTTTAACACTATAACTACCTATATCTAGACCTGTAAAATCGTGTGACTTTAATGCGGTTGAACTCTCTGTAGCTATCACAGTACCTCCTTTGGATAACTCATAAGTAAATGTAGCTGCATCATCTACAACAGTAATATTAACACTACCATCAGCACTATCCTTACATAGAACATTACTAGGTGTAAATGTAACATCTAAACCTAATACTGTTACAGTTCTAGTAGTAACAGTACAGCCAACTTTTGTTTGGGTACAAGTATAAACACCTGGACCAGATACTGTAATTGTTTTTGAATTTGCAGCCAAAAGTGTATTGTTTTCATCTACCCATCTATAAATATTATATCCGTCATCACCTGTAATTGTAAGGTTGTTATTACAATATTGTAATTCGGTATCAAACTGACATGAACTGGTATCAACAAATAAATCCATGGATCCTACATTTCCTAATCCACAACCACTTATTCCATTTAAACCAGGTTGACCTGTGATATTTGTACCTGATGTTTCTCCATCATAACTTGACTCTATAAAATTCTCTAATAAATTTGTACAGGCATCGGAATAATCAAAACAATCAGCAGATGCTGTTACTTGATAACGAATATCATAAGCTGCATTATTAGGGTTTGACTCTCTTACAACTAAAGAATTATCAATAGTAAATAATAATACTCTTGTTGCACTATTAAATGAATGAATTACTCCTGTTGGTAATATAAGAGAAGATTCGTCTAGTGTAACATTTATAGGTAAGGTATTTACAATAGTAGTATTTTGTGCATTATCTGTACCTGTGTTTTGAAAATTAATATTGTACCAAACAGTCTCCCCAAGCTGTATTGGAGAACCTAATGTTACTTGATTACCACTAGTATCTTCAACACTCGTTAACACTTCTATAACAGGTTCAATAATGTTAATTTCTAGTGTATTTAGAAATGTAAAAATCCAATCTCCTCCAGCAGTATTTGTAACTCTTACTGTTGCACCAGTTTCACCATTACCTATCAAAGAATTTCCTGTATTTAAAGCAGTTAAGTTCAATAATTTTTGATCCCAACCTAAGGTATTGGTACTATTTACATTTCTATTTGTAATATGTACTCCATTTTCAGTAATTTTACTATTAAAAAAATTATCTACAGGGCTTTCGGCATCAAATAAAGCAGTAAAGGTTGTATTACCATCCGATCTGAAAAGCATTTGGTCTCCAGTCCATCCTAAATCACCTTCTAAAGCAGCTACACCTACTTTACCTTCTACCGGTCCAGATGGTGGAGTTACAAAACCCGAATAACTAAAATCTACTATATTGTTTGGTGCATCTCCTACTGCTGAAAAACCATCAAAAGTTGAAATATATTTACGAGGTTCCGATGGATCTTCATAAACAAGTACTAATGTCCAACCTGCAGAGGCGCCAAATCCTTCACGAGTACCAACATTAGCAACAAAATAATCCCCTGATGGATTAGTAGCTGCTGCCACTATACTTGTTACATCTTTATATTGTACTCTATCAAGGTCAACATCTGCTGTTAGATCTATATAATTACCTCCAGGAACCTTAAACTTAACTGTTTCACGAACCTGTGGTGCAGTTACCCTAATAGCTCCCCAATATAAACCAGCATAAACAATTTTATTACATGCATTTGTAGTAAAGTTAGCACTACTTGAATTAAATGTAGTTGCATCACCATCTATATCAATATAAACCATGTCTATAAAGTTATTTTGGGTAATGCCGTTATATGGTAGTGTTGCTGTTTCTCCTACAAGGGAATTACCAACTATGATTAGACTACCATTAATTCCTGAAGTTTTATACCTTTCTATAAATGGAATTGTAGTTTGTGAATAGGATAGTAAAGTACTTATAAATATAAGTGTAAAGATGAATTTACAGATTACCAGTTTCATAATAATTATAATTTAAATGGAATATTGAATAAATTATTTAATGATAAAAACTAGGAAGTGATTGATATCAAAAAAAATATAGTATACTAATAACCTTAAAAGATTAAAAAAATTGTGTATATAGCTTATTTATTATGTCTATTATGAATATGTTCACTTATAACACAAAACAATTATCTTTACGCTACACCCGACGCAAGCATCAGGGAATTCTTTCGATTAAACTAGAGCCTATAAGAATAATAAAATTTATTTTTAAAAAATAATTGAAGTATGATTAGTTTTTGAAGAAAAATAAGTACAATATCTTAATTAAAATAATCAGTTAGTTGTCGTACAAAAAACACCTAGTAATCAATGTATTAAAAGTGTCTTTATTCTAGAAATCAGAAAATATATTGATTGAATATACTACTATTACATCTTATTTTTTATTACTGACTAAAAACCAACAATAAATTGTGTCGTCTAAATGTATAACTCAATAAAATAATTTAGGCTTTACTAGTACTATTCTTTAAAGTAGATAGTAAGATATATAATAAAATTAAAATAGGTATTGCGCTAATCTTCAGTAAAATAATTAACGCTACCGAAACTAACACAAAAGAAATTTCAATACTGTTATTTTTAAAGGAAAAGTTCTTAAATTTTAATGAAAATAAATAGATTTCAACATTCATCAAAACACTAAACACCAATGTTATAGTAATTAAAAAATATTTATTTAAAATTAAATTTTTAGCAAGTTCACCTTCCCCATATATTAATACAACAGGTAAAGAAAGTATAAAAAGTGCCATTGCTGGGGTTGGGAGACCAATAAAAAATGACGTTTGACGTTCATCTAAATTAAATTTAGCCAATCGATATGCAGCAGCTAATGTTAATAACAGACCAATAAAAGGTAAAAAATCAATATTTGTATTTGACCAACCTACGATGTTTTCTTTTTCAAAAACACTCCAATTATTATCTGAAGTCTTACTTAACAATTGATACATGACTATCCCTGGTACAACACCAGAAGTAACCATATCAGCCAAAGAATCTAGTTCTTTACCTAATTCTGATTGTACTTTAAGCAACCTAGCTACTAAACCATCAAAGAAATCAAAAAATATACCAATTAAAACAAATAGAGCCGCCTCTATCAATCTATCAGAAACAGCTAACATGACAGCTATTGTACCTGACAAAAGGTTTAGTAAAGTAATAATATTGGGAATGTGATTTTTAATAATCTTAATTTTTTTGGTAAAAATACAGAAATATAATTGAACAATTTAAAATATTTAATATCTGTTAATAAAATATTGAGATACTTTTTTATTTTTTATTATGAAGTGTTATTTTAGCCTTCTCGCTAACTTCAACTGTTTTAATGACTAAAGAAACAAAATATACCGAAGATAATATTCGTTCACTCGATTGGAAAGAGCATATCAGAATGCGCCCTGGCATGTATATTGGTAAGCTTGGTGATGGTTCTGCTGCTGATGACGGAATATACATACTCATTAAAGAAGTTTTAGATAACTCTATTGATGAATACGTTATGGGGGCAGGAAAAACCATAGAGATTGCTGTTAGAGACAAAACCATAACTATTCGTGATTATGGTCGCGGTATTCCACTAGGAAAAGTCGTTGATGTCGTTTCTAAAATGAATACTGGTGGTAAATATGACTCGAAAGCCTTTAAAAAATCTGTAGGATTAAACGGAGTGGGTACCAAAGCCGTAAATGCTTTATCTGTTAGCTTTAAAGTACAATCTATTCGTGACAACAAAACAAAATCAGCCGAATTTGAACGTGGAGAATTGGTTTTTGATGGTAATATTGAAAAATCTTCTCAACGTAAAGGTACAAGAGTATCCTTTACACCTGATGAAAAAATATTTTCAAAATTCAAGTATCGCAATGAGTATATCATAAAAATGATTAAAAACTATGTGTACTTAAATACTGGTTTAACTATTATTTTTAATGGAGAAAAGTATTTTTCTGAAAACGGATTAAGAGATTTACTCGATGAAAATATTGCAGAAGAATCAAAACTATTTCCAATTGTTCATCTGCTAGAAGAAGATATTGAAATAGCACTAACCTATAGCAAAGCACAATATAATGAAGAATACCATTCTTTTGTAAATGGACAACATACTACACAAGGCGGAACTCATCAAAATGCATATAGAGAAGCTATTGTAAAGACAATTCGTGATTTTTTTGGTAAAAACTACGATGCTTCAGATATTCGTAAGTCTATCGTTACTGCCATTAGTATCAAGGTAATGGAACCTATATTTGAAAGTCAAACCAAAACAAAGCTAGGCTCTACAGAAATGGGCGGAGGTTCACCAACTGTCCGTACTTTTATCAATGATTTTGTCAAACAAAATTTTGACAATTACCTGCATAAAAACTCAGATACTGCAAACAAAATTCAGCAAAAAATATTACAAGCTGAGCGTGAACGAAAAGATTTATCAGGCATTCGTAAATTAGCAAGAGATAGAGCTAAAAAAGCCAATTTACACAATAAAAAACTACGTGATTGCAGAGTACATTTGGGCGATATGAAAAAAGAAAATCGCTTAGACACTACCCTATTTATTACCGAAGGAGATTCAGCAAGTGGATCTATAACAAAATCACGTAATGTAAATACCCAAGCCGTTTTTAGTTTAAAAGGAAAGCCTTTAAATTCTTACGGACTAAGCAAGAAAATAGTCTATGAAAATGAAGAATTTAATTTATTGCAAGCAGCTTTAAACATTGAAGATGGTATTGAAAATTTACGTTATAACAATATTGTCATTGCCACAGATGCTGATGTTGATGGTATGCATATACGCTTGTTATTAATTACATTTTTCTTGCAATTTTTTCCTGAAGTCATTAAAGAAGGACATTTATACATTTTAGACACCCCATTATTTAGAGTTCGTGACAAAAAAGATACATATTACTGCTATTCAGAACAAGAAAGAAAAGATGCAATAAAATCACTTCGTGGAAAGCCTGAAATCACACGATTTAAAGGATTAGGAGAAATCTCACCTAATGAATTTGTCCATTTTATAGGTAAAGACATGCGTTTAGACCCAGTAATGCTTGATAAAGACAAGCCTATACAGGAAATGTTGGAGTTCTATATGGGAAAGAACACACCAGATAGACAGAAATTTATTATTGAAAATTTAAAAGTAGAATTGGATTTGGTTGAGGAATAATTGACAAACCTAACTAAATTGATTATTTAAACTTTATAAAAGAATAAATTATGAAAAAATATTTAATTTTGATCCTCTCGATAATGTAAGCACCTAGATAAATATACTCTATATAAAAACAGATAAATTATGGATATTCAGTTAGAAAAATATAAATTAATGGAGTGGTTAATTGCTCTAGATGATATTTCTATTCTAAAGCGTTTAAAAAGAATAAAAGACAACCCTATTGACGAATCTGAATGGAGTGAAGAGGTCTCAGAAATTGAAAAAGCATTAATTGGTATAGGACTGAAAGACTATAAAGAAGGTCATATTTTTTCACATAAACAGGTAATGAAAGAATTGAATGAAAAATATGGTCTTTAGCCATGGAAATCATTTGGACACATCTTGCTAAAACCACTTATTTTGATGCAATAGCCGATTTAAATAAACATTAGACAAAAACTGAAATAACTAATTTTACAACAAGCACAAATACGCATTTAGACACTATAAAGAACGGATTAGTAACACATAAATCAATTTATAAAAACATTAAAAAGTGTATCATACATAAAAACATATCTTTATATTACACAGAAAACAAATCAAACAATGAAATAGTATTAATTGTTTTTTACAACAACAAAATGAATCCCAAAACTTTAGTAAAGCTACTACGTAAAAATACTTTTTAAGAAAATTAAATGGCAGAAGAAGAAAACATAGAAGACATAAACGCTTCAGCTGATAATCAGCATAACGAGCAAGAAGAAACCATTACCAAGATTACTGGCATGTACAAGGAGTGGTTTTTAGATTACGCTTCGTATGTAATTCTAGAAAGAGCCATTCCTGCTATTTACGATGGCTTTAAACCCGTGCAACGCCGTATTATGCAGTCAATGAAAGACTTAGATGACGGTCGGTACAATAAAGTAGCAAATTTAGTAGGGCATACCATGCAATATCATCCGCACGGCGATGCTAGTATTGGCGATGCAATGGTGCAATTAGGTCAAAAAGAACTACTAATTGACATGCAAGGAAATTGGGGGAATATCATAACAGGAGAAAGAGCTGCAGCATAACGTTATATCGAAGCACGTTTATCGAAATTTGCATTACAGTATATGTTCCTAATTGTGTGTACGTATGCCAAGGATTTTGATCTGTTGACGTAGTAGCATCCCCAAAGTCCCAATAATACCCGTTTGCATTAGTTGATGTATTTGTAAACGTAACATTTGCAAATGAAACATCAACTGTATTTGCACTTTCAGTAAAACTAGCTGTTGGAGGGTTTGTTACTTCTACATTAATGGTTTGCACTTCTGAATCCGTTCCACCAGGTCCAGTTACGTTTAAAGTTACTGTATAACTACCTGTTGATGGAAAAGAAAAAGTTGGATTGACGTCATTTGATGTTGATGGTGTTGCTCCAGGAACAGACCAATTATAACTCGTAGCATCAGTCGAATTGTTTGTAAATGTTAATAATTCCGTTGAGCACACATAAGTATTTGGAACCGTAAATGCAGCTGTTGGTGGGTTGGTTGGGGTTTGTAATATTGCCCCGTTTGACGATAAAGGATTTGAAAATAATCCTGCTCCATTTTGTGCTTTAACCGAAACATAATAAATTGTTCCAGCAGTTAAATTTAACCCAGATTCGGTCATTGTTGTATCAAACCAATTATAAGTCCAATTCAAAACGTCTGTTCCTCCACTTGTAGTTCCAATAGCATACCAATATGACGAAATATCT
>JAKITG010000067.1 GCA_021648195.1 Flavobacteriaceae bacterium
GATTGAACTCAGGTTAGAAACTTAGTTACATTCTTTTCAATTCTACCTAGAACATCATCTGTATTTGCTTTTATAAATGTTTCACCTGTAATTTGCTCATAAAGTTCAATGTATCTATTTGAAATTTCATTGATTTTTTGATTATTCATTTCAGGGATTTGTTGCCCTTCCAAACCTTGAAAACTATTTTCAATTAACCATTGGCGTACAAATTCTTTTGATAATTGTTTTTGATTTTCCCCTTTATCTTGTCTTTCTTGGTATCTATTGGCATAAAAATAGCGCGAAGAATCGGGTGTGTGAATTTCATCGATTACCACAATTTTACCATCTTTAGTTTTTCCAAATTCATACTTGGTATCTACCAAAATAAGCCCTTGTTTTTGGGCAATTTCTGTTCCTCTTTGAAATAATTTTCGTGTATAATCTTCTAGCACTAAATAATCTTCTTTAGAAATAATACCTTGATCTAAAATCTCTTCTCGAGAGATATCTTCATCATGCTCACCATTAACTGCTTTAGTTGATGGTGTTATTATTGGTTTTGGAAATTTATCATTTTCTTTCATTCCTTCAGGCATAGTAACACCACACAACAAACGCTTTCCAGCTTTATATTCTCGTGCAGCATGACCAGACATATAGCCACGAATTACCATCTCTACTTTAAAAGGATTACATAAATGACCAATTGCAACATTTGGATCGGGAATATTAACAATCCAATTGGGTACTATATCGGAAGTTGCGTCCAACATTTTTGATGCAATTTGATTTAAAATTTGTCCTTTAAAGGGAATTTGTTTTGGCATAATCACATCAAAAGCTGATAATCTATCACTTGCAATCATCACCAACAATTCATCATTGATATTATATACTTCTCTAACTTTTCCTTTATAAATTGACTTTTGTTTCGGAAAATTAAAATGGGTATCGTTTATTGTATTCATTTAATTATTCGTTGTTGATTGTCTTAAAAAATATCATCAAATATCTATTGTTCTAATTCTATATTTTTATATGCTGAAATAATTTTCTTAACGAGTTTATGTCTAATCACATCTTTATCATCTAAAAAAACTATTGCAATTCCATCAATATCTTTTAAAGTTAATAAAACCTCTTTTAATCCTGATACTTGTTTTCTGGGCAAATCAATCTGACTAGGGTCTCCTGTAATAAGAAATTTCGCATTTTTTCCCATTCTAGTTAAAAACATTTTCATTTGACTATGTGTTGTATTTTGGGCTTCATCTAAAATAACAAAAGCATTATCTAATGTTCTACCACGCATAAATGCCAAAGGTGCTATTTGAATTATATCTTTTTCTCTAAAGGAGTCTAATTTTTCATGAGGAATCATATCTCTTAAAGCATCATACAGAGGTTGCATATATGGATCTAATTTATCTTTTAAATCTCCTGGCAAAAATCCTAAATTCTCACCAGATTCTACTGCTGGTCGGGTTAAAATTATTTTCTTTACATCTTTGTTTTTCAATGCCTTAACTGCTAATGCAACCGCTGTATATGTTTTTCCTGTACCTGCTGGTCCAATAGCAAAAAGCATATCATTTTTTTGTATTAAATCAACCATTTTTCTTTGATTAACGGTTTGCGCTTTAATTTGCTTTCCGTTAAGACCATGAACCAATACATCTTTATCTTTTTTTGAGTTTTTTTCTTGAGAATTTGCAGTCAATAATTGTTCTATACTATTTTCATCTAATTTATTATAGCGATTAAAATAATTAGTTAGTATTTTAAAGTGTTTTTCAAACTCATCTAATAAAATGGGTTCTCCAAATATTTTAATCTTATTTCCACGAGCAACAATTTTAACTTTTGGGAAATATTTTTTTATCAAATTTATATTACTATTATTAGTTCCAAAAAATTCTTTTGGACTAATTTCTACTAATTCAATTATTCTTTCGTTCAAATGGAAATTATTTTAAGGTAAAAGTAATTTTTTATTTATTTGATTTAGTTTAGTTTCCTCTGCAAAAAAATAATCAATATCTAATTATCAAGAAGTAAACTTGGTGTAAATTTTACATTAAGTTTGTGTATATTTACAACGTAAAAATTTACAACGTTTTGTACTACAAAAGTAGCACATTTAAATATATCAATAACAGTAATTATTTCATAAATTATTTTACGAAATTTATCAGATAATTTCCTCAAAACTCCTATAGAAAGTATGCCCATAATTACTTTAACAACTGATTTTGGAATAAAAGATCACTTTGTTGGTACAGTGAAAGGAGCCATACACAAAGAATTAAACGAGGTTAGCATTATTGATATTTCGCATAATATAAGCCCTTTTAGTATTACTGAAGCAGCATATATTTTAAAAAATTCTTATCAAAATTTCCCTAATAACACCATACACATCATTGGTGTTGATTCAGAAATAAGTACTGAAAATAAACCTATTGCTATACAATTAGACAATCAATATTTTATTTGTTGCGATAACGGAATCATTTCGATGATAACAAATGAAATTAAACCTGATAAGATTGTTGAAATTACTATTCAAAACCCAAATGACAGTGAATTTTCAATTTTAGATGTTTTTGTTAAAGTTGCCTGTCATATTGCAAGAGGTGGGACATTAGATGTTATCGGTAAAAAAATTGAAGAAGTCAAACAAACATTTGAAATTCAACCTTTAATTAATACTGAGAAAAATAAAATTGTAGGTAATATAATTTATATAGATAATTTTGGAAATGCAATTAGTAACATTTCGCAAAGTGTTTTTAATCATATTGGAAAAGGTCGTGATTTTGAGATTAAAGCCAAAAATTACACTTTTACTAAGATTCTTAAAAAATATAATGATATTGTAGATTTTTCTATTCCTTCTGAAAAAAGACAAGATGATGGAAAAAAATTAGCCATATTCAATTTGGCAAATTTTTTAGAAATTGCTATATATCGAAGCAATTTAACAACCGTTGGTGGAGCTTCAAGTTTGTTAGGTTTAAATTATCGTGATAGTATAACAATAAAATTTATTTAATAAAAAGAGAGATCAAATAAAATAATTTTTAAATAAAAAAATGTTCGTTCGAATTGTAAAAATGAGTTTTAACCCAACTAAAATTGAAGAATTTTTAAACAATTTTCATCAAAATAAAGAAAAAATAAGAAACTTTAAAGGCTGTAGTTATTTAGAGTTATATCAAGATAAAACAAGAACTAACATTTATTTTACCTATAGTTATTGGGATAAAGAACAAGATTTAGAAAATTACAGAAATTCTAATTTATTTAAAAACGTTTGGGCTAAAACTAAAATTTTATTTGATGAGAAACCTGAGGTCTGGAGTGTTGATAAAATTATAAGTTTAAAATAATTTTATCACCTATTTTCGTTGCCTATTTATAAAACAAGTATGATTGCAATTTTAAAAAAAGAACTTAATTTATTTTTTGCCTCACCCATTGGCTATTTAGTGATATTGGTGTTTTTACTAGCAAACGGATTATTTTTATGGATTTTTAAAGGTGAGTTCAATATTTTAAATGCTGGATTTGCCGATTTAAATAGTTTCTTTTATATGACTCCTTGGTTGTTCATTTTCTTAATTCCAGCAATAACCATGCGAAGTTTTTCTGATGAAATAAAATTAGGAACTCTCGAAATTTTAAAAACAAAACCCCTCACAAATTGGCAAATAGTATTAGGTAAATATTTGGGAGCTTTTATTTTAATAATTTTAGCATTAGTTCCTACTTTGACTTATGTTTATACAATAAATCAACTCGGAAACCCTGTTGGTAATTTAGATTTTGGATCAACAGTAGGCTCTTATTTTGGGTTGTTATTTATGGCAAGTGCATTTACTTCAATTGGATTATTTACTTCAATTTTATCAAATAATCAAATCGTTGCATTTATTCTAGGAGCTGCTTTATCTTTTTTTATGTTTTATGGTTTTGAAGCTATTGCTGATTTAAATTTTACACAAAACTATCAAATTCAAAACATAGGAATCTATGCTCACTTTAAAAGTATGAGCAGAGGCGTTATTGACACAAAAGATGTACTTTATTTTATTAGCATAACTTTCTTCTTTTTATATCTAACCAAAACAAAACTTGATTAATCGCTAGAATAAAAATGAATATCAAAAATCTATATATAAAAATTCCACTATTAATTATTATATTATTTGTACTTAATATTCTAGGAAGCTCATTTCACAAACGCCTTGATTTAACAAAAGACAAACGATATACTTTATCAAATCAAACCATTGATATTGTAAATAATATTGATAACCCAATAATCATAAAAGTTTATTTACAAGGTGATTTTCCTGCTGAATTTAAACGAATTCAATTAGAAACAAATCAATTTTTAGAAGAACTTAGTGCACTAAACAGCAACATTAAATTTAGATTTATTGACCCTACAAATAACACACAAGAATTAATAAAAAAAGGTTTACAACCAAGCAGATTAAGTGTTCAAGAAAATGGAAAAACTTCTGAAGCGATTATTTTTCCTTGGGCAAGAATTAATTATAAAGGCAAAAGTAAAAATGTTTCTTTACTAAATAGTTCTTTTGCTCCCACTCAAGAAATACAATTACAAAATTCGGTTGAAAGTTTAGAATATGAATTTGCAAATGCATTGCTTCAATTAACATCTGAAAAGAGTAAAAAAATTGCTATTTTAAAAGGAAATGGAGAGTTAAATGATATTCATTTATTTAGCTTCTTAAAAAAATTAGGTGAACATTATAAACTTGCTGAATTTACTTTAGATTCTGTTGATTCAAATCCACAAAAAACTTTAAATGATTTATCTCAATATGATTTATCTATCATTGCTAAACCTACAAGTCGGTTTTCTGAAAAAGAAAAATTCACCTTAGATCAATATATTATTAATGGAGGTAAAACTCTATGGCTTATTGATAATGTTTATGCCGAATTAGACAGTTTAATGAAAAATGGAAAGTCGATGACATTCAATCGAGATTTAAACTTAACTGATCTTTTGTTTAATTATGGTGTTAGAATAAATTACAACATTACTAAAGACATATATAGTTCATCTATTAGATTAGCATCAGGAAATATTGGAAATCAAACCCAATACGAAGATTTTTTATGGCATTATTACCCTATAATTATATCGGATAACAACCACCCAATCTCCACAAATTTAGATCCAGTATTGCTAAAATTTCCAAGCAGTATAGATACCTTGCAAAATGATATTTTTAAAACAATTTTATTACAAAGCTCTCCCTTTACCAAATTAATGGGTACGCCTGTAAATATCTCATTAAATGAAATATCAAACAAACCCACTGAACAAGATTATAATAATGGACATCAAATTTTTGGAGTTTTATTAGAGGGTGAGTTTAAATCGGCATATTCAAATAGAGTAAAACCATTTGAAACAAATTTTTATAAAGAAAAAGGAATTAAAAATAAAATGGTTATCATTAGTGATGGCGATATCATTGCAAATGAAATATACAAAGGAGATCCGCTACCACTTGACATAGATAAATGGACAAATCAACCTTATGGAAATAGTTCTCTTTTGCTAAATACTATTCATTACCTACTAAATGATTCAGGAATATTAAAACTACGTTCTAAAAATTTACAAATTCAATTTTTGGACAAAGAAAAAGCCTATCAAGAAAAAAATTATTGGCAAATTTTTAATTTAATTTTACCTTTAATCATTTTAGGTTCTTTTGGATTAATTTTTAATTATTATCGAAAAAGGAAATATAGCTCCTAAATTTTTGTTAAAATAAAATCTATTTCAATACTTCTAACTAAATTAATATAACTTTAACCATTCTAAAAACTAAAACCAAATCTTATGAAAATCAAATTTTTAACAATTTTATTATTCTTAGCAGTAATAAATACTCAAGCACAAATTAAAACACCACAACCTAGTCCAGCTTCAAAAATTGAACAAAAAGTTGGCTTAACCGATATTACTTTAGAATATTCTCGTCCTTCAATGAGAGACAGAGCTGTTTATGGTAATTTAGTTCCTTTTGGTAAAATGTGGAGAACAGGAGCAAATTCAAATACGAAAATTTCATTTAGCACTGATGTTACAATTGACGGCAAAACTCTTAAAGAAGGAACTTATGCTATATATACGATTCCTAATAAAGATTCTTGGGAGATTATATTTTATAGTGATGCAGAGAATTGGGGACTTCCTAAAGAATGGAATGATAGTAAGGTTGCACTTAAAACTACAGTAGAACCAAGTGAAATGTCTATTGAAATAGAAACTCTTACTATGAATTTTGACAACTTAAACGACTCAAATTCTGCTATTTTATATATTCTATGGGGAAAAACTGCTATTGAAGTTAAAATAAATGTTCCTACAAAGGAAATTACCATAGCAAGTATTAAGAGTACTTTGGCTGGACCTTCTCCTAAAGCAGACGATTATTTTAATGCTGGAGTTTACTACTTTAATTCTGGAACAGATTTAAACAAAGCTAAAGAATGGGTTGACAAAGCAATTGAAATGAGAGAAAAACCTGCATTTTGGCAAATTCGTCAACAATCATTACTTTACGCTGCATTAGGAGATAAAAAAGGTGCCATAAAAGCAGCTAAAAAATCTCTTGAACTAGCTACAGTAGCAAAGAATGCTGACTATATTAAAATGAATAAAGAATCCATTGCCGAATGGAGTAAATAATACCAATTTAACATCATAATGTCGCATTGAGATTGTTTAATTCAATTCAATTATACGACATTATAAAATTAAATTGAATTGTGTTGATATCCAAACTATTTTTGCTATTTTTTTATTATATTTGCTATTGCAAAATAGGAAAGCTTTAGGCGATTTTTTGAACCAAAGTTTATCTTGTATAGTGAGGGTTTTTCCCTCACTATTTTTTTGCTTTTCAAAAAGCAAAATAGAAAAACTTAGACTCAATTTTACCCAAGGTTATCTTTTTACAATATACGGTTTATATTCTCTATCATAAGGTAAACCAGACTTAGCAATAGCATAAGATATTTTCAATAATTTATTAACTACAGCTATTAAAGCTACCTTCTTGGGTTTTCCTTTTGCTACTAATCTTTGATATAAATCAATGCAAGACTTATTGTACCTTGAAGCTTGTAAGCTACACATAAAAAGTTTTTTTCGGATTAATGGGTTTCCCATTTTTGAAATCTTTCTCGAACCATTTATACTGCTACCTGATGAGTATTCTGTTGGAGCAAGACCGAAAAAGGAACTTAGTTGTTTGGCACTATCAAAATTCTTAAATCCATCTGTAATTAATATTAATAATGCAGCTGTATTCTTACCTATTCCTACAATTGATGTAATGTTTTGCAATAATTTCGAATCATATTCTTTTACAATTTGGATTAGTTTTGCTTGTAGTTCATCAATAGTTATGCTAATGCTTTCTATTTGATTTACAACAATGTCAAATAAAAATTTAGATGCGTTTTTTGATTTCAAACCATCTTTTTTATTTTTTAATCCTGCTCTAAACTCTATGTATTGCTCAATTATTTGAACAAGGTCTTTTCCTTGCTCAATCAGTTCCGGTGATGGCTCCCATAGCTCTACTTTCTGAGTTTGAGCATAAGAAGAAATCATTTTAGCATCAGACTTGTCAGTTTTATTTCTGTTAAGCTTCATCTGTGAATAACGCTTTATCCGTATAGGGTTAACTACCGAAAGTGCTATGTTTTTGGAGTGTAAAAACTTAGCTAAAGGTAAATGGTAAATTCCCGTTGCTTCCATCACGCAAATGTTCTCGGCTTTCAATGTTTTTTTAAATTTTGAAAAACCCCTTTTAGTGTTGTCATACTCTTTGTGTACTCCTGTTTTATTAACCACATCAAACGTTTTTTTTGAAATGTCAATACCTAAATAATCTGTGTAACCATTCATAATTATATGCTTTTAATGAAAAAAAAGTGTTATGTGATTCTCCAACCTTTAAACAGGATCTATGTCCCAGTGAATTGTTCAAATTCTGATAACGATAAAAAGAAGGGACTTTCAATTAAAATGATGTAAAACATCTTTGGTATAAACAGCCTTAATCTTCTTTTTTTAATGCTTTTCTTTCTTGTTATTATTTTGTGAATTTAGTACTTTGCAAACTTAGGTTGGTATAAGCTTTACAAAATAAAATTTAATACCTTAAGACCGTTGCAAAAGCTCTTTTTACAAAGAAGTACGGCGCTCGATAAAAATTTAACCCGCAGTAAACCTTTGTTTATGAGGACTTAAATTTTTAGAGAAGGAAGTAATTCGAAGTAAAAAAATAAACAAAATTAGTCATTCACCCGCTTACTATATTTATTACGGATATAGTAAGCGGGTGAATAATTTTTATATTGCAGTTAATTTTTAGAGAAGGAAGTAATTCGAAGTAAAAAAGCTTTAAACCTTAATTTTGCTCAATATTGCAACAGTCTTACCTTGTAACGATTGTGAACCCTACAAGGTATTAAATTTAATCTTCTACTATAACAATTCTCTTTTTTGTAAAAATCTGTATCAATAAAGCGGCTATTATTACCAAAACACAACCAATCAAGTTCAACCATAAATAGGCTAATTCTATCCTTTCTGTTTCATTAAGGTAAAATAAAATTAATACCATAATCTCTCCTATAATTGCACCATAAAATGTTGCATTTCCTTTAATTTTTTTAATAAAAAAAGCAATTGCAAAAACACCTAATATTGTGCCATAAAACAAAGATCCTATAATATTTACTGCTTCAATTAAATTATCAAATAAGGTGGCAAAGGAAGCAAAAAGTAACGCCATAATTCCCCAACCAAAAGTAAACCATTTAGACATTTTTAAATAGTGTTGATCGGTAGCTTCTTGAACATAAGAACGCTTATAAATATCAATTAAAGAAGTTGTTGCTAAAGCATTTAACTCTGAAGCTGTAGAAGACATTGCTGCAGAAAATATTACTGCCAACAACAACCCTATCAAACCAATTGGTAAATGCTCTGTAACAAAAGTAATAAACACATAATCGGAGTCTTCAGTTTCCATTTTCAGGCTTGTTTCTTTTGAAACTGTTTGAATCAATTCTTTAGCTTCCTTTCGCAATTCTTTTTCTTGCGCTAATGTTTCATTCATTTTTAGAATAGCATCATCATTATCTACGCCATCCCTGTTATTATATACAACATGATAAATTGCTTTTCGCTTTGCTTCGGCAATTGTATTCAGTTTTAATTCTAAATCATTATAATCATTAGCGTAAGAAGATTGTTCTACAATTTCAACATTTGCCTTATTAAAGTGTAAAGGAGCATCATTAAATTGATAAAAAACAAATACCATAATACCTACAAATAGAATTGCAAACTGCATTGGCACTTTAAAAATTCCATTAAACAACAATCCTAATCTACTCTGTGTTAATGATTTTCCTGATAAATATCGTTGTACTTGTGATTGGTCTGTTCCAAAATAAGATAAAAATAAAAATGTACCTCCCAACAATGCCGACCAAATATTATATCGATTGGACAAGTCGAATTTGAAGTCAACAATGTTTAATTTTTTCATATTCCCAGCAATATCAACAGCCTCACCAAATGAAATATCGGGAGGTAGTTTATTTATTAAAATGAGAAACGCAACAAACATTCCTGTTAAAATTATAATCATTTGTTGTTTTTGTGTTTGACTTACAGCATTAGTACCACCAGAAACTGTGTAAACAATCACCAAAGTACCTATCAGTAAATTGGTAATATTAAGGTTCCATCCTAAAATAGAGGAAAGAATAATTGAAGGTGCAAAAATGGTTAACCCTGCCGCTAAACCTCTTTGAATAAGAAACAGTACTGCGGTTAGTGAACGTGTTTTTAAATCAAATCTATTTTCTAAAAACTCGTATGCAGTATATACTTTTAATTTATAATATTTAGGTAAAACATAAATACATAAAATAATCATTGCTATAGGCAAACCAAAATAGAATTGTGCAAATCGCATTCCATCTTCATAAGCTTGCCCTGGAGTTGATAAAAAAGTGATTGCACTTGCCTGTGTTGCCATTACAGATAATCCAATGGTGTACCAAGGTAAAGTTTGCTCTCCTTTTAAAAAAGATTCGGTAGTATTCACATTGCGAGTTTTCCATATACCATACAGTACAATGGTGACTAAAATTCCGATAAGCACTATCCAATCAATAATATGCATCAGCTATATTTTTTAGTAAAAAGAGTGAATAAAACAACCAATATTATTTGAAAAATCAATACAAATAAATACATCTGATTCCATGTTTTAAAAATAGGCGGTTTTTCTTTTGACATACATCTTAATTGTTTAATTATTTTTTGCTCAACTATATTTGATTACTATAAAAACTCTTTGAATAACCTCTCACAAAAGCGTTTTTTGATTAAATTTTCCAACTTTTTATTAAAAAATAGACAAATAACCAGTTATATTTACTTTTTTTACCTTCAATTTGAAAAATTTTCTCTAAAAAATCATTTCACAATAGGTTTCAAAGGGTTCTATAAAATATAGTTTTATTTTTTTCCTACGGATAATAAATTTGTATATAATCGATATGCTCCAGGAACTCCTGCAGGAAGTTCTCTAAAAAAACTTAAACCTGTATAAATAAAATATCCTTCACCGTATTTAGCAACGAGCAAACTTCCTTTTTTCGTTTTTTCTCCTTTATCATGCATTGATAAAATAGGTTCAAATTCTGAACTCCACTTATTAGGAAAATACAACCCTCGTTCTTGTACCCATCCATCAAAATCTTTTTGTGTAATCTTATTTGGAAACTGAATCACTTTGTGATTTGGGTTGATAATTTTCACTTCAGAATACTCATCTGTTACCCTATCTCTTGATAA
>JAKITG010000068.1 GCA_021648195.1 Flavobacteriaceae bacterium
TTTGTACTCGTTGACATCTCAAAGCATATAAAAAACGCCTTTTTTAAGCCAAATTTGACTTTATGAAACAATGTGTCGGCTGTAGCAGATTCGGTATCACTACAAATATTGCAGGTTCTAGCAAAATTTTTCCGAATTTGACTTTTAGTATGCTTACATTTTCTACAAACATATTGCTCTGACCATTTAACTTTTGAGAGATATTCTCTGCAATCTTGATCGGTTCTGAAGCGTTCAGCAAACTCTATGAGATTTTGACCTTTAAAAATTTCCATTTTTTGTATGTTTTATTGACTTCAAAGATATGAAATTAAATGCTTACCTCAATAATTTTTTTTTTATTTAATAGACACGCAAAATTGACCCCGAAACTTCGGGGTTGCAAACTTTGTTCAAAGCACTTCATTTTGGGTTGAACACCCAAACCCTTGTTAACTATAGCCATGTTGGTAGTAGTTTATTCCCCATCAACTTCTTTTATAACTAAATCATCATTATAAATAGTTCCAGTTATTAATTGTGGAGAGCAATAAAGTCCAAAATGCGATTGAGATAACTTATTGGTTATGTTTCCAATATTTGCGTATGACACCAATTGTCCATTTTGCCACACTTTTGCATAACCATTCTCTCTAAAGTCTAAATACATCTTTAATTCTACCCATTCTTTTTGTGGAAAGGTCAAATTTGTTGTTTGAAAAATATTTATTTGTTGTCCTTGATTAGATGTATGCTGCAAATGAACAAATCCGTTAGGATTTAAATTCACTAATACTGTTCTACTCCAATTATCGGATTCATCATCAGTAAATGTCGCAAAACTAAACCAATCATCTTCTCCTCCAGTTGTGCTTTCTAATAATTCTATATCTAACCAAACCCATAAAGTTATATAACAGGGTGTTTTAAACATGCCTTGAGGAGTGTTTTGAAATTGGATTGTAGGATAACCTCTGTGATTATTATTAGTACTTATTGTTGAAGGGGGATTAGCACCATCTATCCAAGCCTTATGAGAATAAGTTCCATTACGGACAATTGAATCTGATAGTTCGTGGAAAGTTGTTCCCAGATGTCCTTGAGGTGTTATATAGAATCCTGAAAAATCATTTACAGTTTCAAATGAACTCATAAATTCCTTTTTCTTAGTGCTATCTAGTTCAGCAGAACCTTTATTACAAGAAGCTGAAAATATTCCGACTAATAATATCAATATATTTATTTCAATCATTTTTTTCATATATATCTTTATAGTGCCTGTTAAGAGGCACCTATTACAAAGTTAAAGGAATATTGTTTATACACTTCTTAAGTTTACAATTTCTTATATTTATTTACTAAACTTTTAAAACCCATATCCTACGTGAACTCCTAAACTTAAATGATAATCATTTGGGTCATATGCAAATTCTAAAGCAGGTCCAATGTGAAAATTTCCAATTTCAAATTGGTAAGTTGTTTCTAAATGCAATGCAAAAAAAGCACCTGGGTTTGCGTCTTCAAAAGTCAAACCTGGTGATATTGCAAAACTTAATTTTTCAATGGGATAATAAGCAAATACAAGCCCAAACGTACTATGCTTAGGATCAAGTACTATTCTTTCAAAACTTGCTCCAATTCCGAATTTTGTATTTGGAATAATACGAGTGTAATGAATATGCATTGCAAATGTCCATACTTTTTCATTAATAAAATAGGCTGGTGAAATAGAAACTCCGATTTCATTTTTACTATGTTCGTGCAAATTGGTAGTTTCTAATCTGTCTTTAATTGTTTGTCCATATATGTTAGATAATACTATTGTGGTTAAAAACATTAATAAAAGTAGTATTCTCATTCTTTGTTCCTTTTTGGCTGTATTTTTTTATTCAAGGGTTCGTTTTACAATTAATGCCAATGGTCTTGTATAAGATTAGTTGTGTTGTTTAAGCACCAAATTTAGCAAATATAAACCGAATAGAAAATTCGTGAGGATTTTCGTCAGGAAGCTAGAACAAAGCACATTTACATTTTGCCATTTGTCATTTAGTTTTACAATGTGCATATAATCGATCCATTCGCCTCAACAATAGTAGACATTCTACTTAGCCATCCCGAAGTCTCGGGATTAATTTTTTCTTTATTTAATAGACACGCAAAATTGCCCCCAAAACTTCGGGGTTGCAGACTTTATTCAAGGCACTTCACTTTGGGTTAAGTACTAAAACCTGTATTAAGTATAGCCGTTGTTGTGCTTAGTGTTTTTTCAGTATTTCAATTAGTTTTTCATTTACATAAATGCTTTCTCGTCCTATTTTCTGAGATTTAATTATTCCAATATTTTCCATTTTTTTTAAATATCTTGATGCTGCTTTTCTTTCCACATTTAATTTTTCAACTACAAATTCAATTTTAGAATAAGGTTGCTCGAAAAGCAATTCAATAAGTTCTTTTCGGTAAATTTTAGGTTCTTTTTCCTGTGCAATTTGAATTGTTTCTAAAAGTAAATTTTTAATATCATTTATTTTAGCAATGGTTCTATTTGAAGTTACTTCAATTGCCTTTAAAATATATAAAATGTATTCTTCCCATTCGTTTGATTTGTTTACTGTATTTAACAGACGATAGTACTCAGATTTATTTTCATTTATATACGAACTTAAATATAAAATTGGAATATCAAGTAAGCCATTTATTATCAGATATAGGATGTTTAATATTCTTCCTGTTCGTCCATTTCCGTCATAAAATGGATGAATACTTTCAAACTGATAATGTAATATTGCTAAATTGATTAATGGAGGAAAATCATCTTGTGCAATATTAAAATGCTCTAAAAAATTCCCTAACAAATCTAATATTTCATCTTTTTCTTGTGGTGGAGTATAAACAATTTCTCCCGTTTTGTCATTTTTCAAAACAGTTCCTGCCATACTTCTTATTCCTGCGTTATTTTCAATAATTTCTTTTTGCAAAAACTCAATATCTTTTAATCGAAGAAATCCTTGTTTTTTTAATAGTTCGTGTCCTGAAAAAATAGCCTTTCGGTAATTTATTACTTCTTTTACGTGTGAAGGCTGTGATGTCTTAGTTGCTAATGCTCTATATAATTCGTCTTGTGTTGTAATTATATTTTCAATTTCAGAACTGTCCTTTGCTTCTTGGAGTACAACAGCATTTATCAACATTGCTTGATTTGGCATTGTTTGAGCAATTCCTTTTAACTCTCCTAATGCTTTGGAAGATTTACTTAATTGTCTAAGAATTTTGATTGTTTCTACCTTTTCTCTTTTCGGCGGTAATTTTTCAAGTTTACTAATATGGTGCATTTTGTCTCACATTTCATTAATATGTACCAAAAATACAAAAAAAAGTTCAAATAAAGAGTTTCGGGGATTTTTTGTCGCATTAAGCACAACGGTTTAAATATGGTTAGTGCTGGGTGAAAATACGATAATTTTCAGATTTAGCAATTACTTTGTAAACACAAAACAATCTTCGGTATAAGCAATTAGCCAGCATTAACTATATTTTTTGTTATACATTGTTTTTCTATTCCGTTTTAATTTTTATAGCATCATAATTATCAGATTTTATTCCAATTAATCCTGATTTTGTTTCTCCTTTTTTTATTGTTGTCCCATTTAAATCAAATTCCAATAACTCTGTTTTAAATTTCTTATTTGCAGAACCAGCAACAATCATATTTCCACCTGCAAGTCCAGGCCCAACAATCAATCCAATTGGTATTGAACTTGTTTGTTGTCCATTTTCAGTTGTATATAAATTCATAGGTGTTAATAGTAAATACAATAAATATGTGGCAGTATTTTGTTTCAAAGATTTAAAAACTTTGTTATTTTCCATTAGATACAATTCATTACCATTTTCATATGCTAATTTTATGTCTTTTCCGAAAACTATGTCCTTTTCTGAATTATTGGTAATTTTAATCGCTACTACTTTTACTCCTTTTTTAGTTTCTTTTTTAGCATATTTTTTATTCAATAGATCATATTTATATTCAAGTGATATTCCGTTTTTAGTATCATTCGAATTATAATTCAGATTATTTGGATTAATCATTTGATAGCCAGAAGCACAACCATTTAAAATAATAATAATTGCTAATAAAAATCCAATTTTTGATAATTTCATTTGTTTTTTGTTTAAGGTTAATTTTTCGTTTTTAATAATGTACAACGACAGTCTGTCTAAAAACATCATTAAATTTATGTATATTTTCAAAAGTAGCAATAATTTTTCTTAAAAGTCAAGAAATGTAATTTTTTCACAATTTCATTTTTCAGAGAATTTAAGTTTAAAATAGTAGTTTTAAGGCGTTTTATTATGATTTTAGGATTGAATATGGAGTTAAGAATGGCAAATATGCCTATCAACTCATTAATTCTAATAATATTGATTATTCTTTTTAAGTTGTAGGCAATGAAGATAAACCCAACATTTGAAGAGGCTCTTTGTTTACTTTTTTTTGTCATTATGTGATCAAATCCCCACTGCCTTTTCATTGTTCCAAATGGGTGTTCTACAATGGCTTGTCGTTGGGCATATATTTCGGGATTTTTGGCTATGTTTTGTTTGTTTATTTCAAGAGCCTCAGCAAATTCGTGCCGCTCTATTATTTTTTGATATTTGGCTTTGGTACATAAATCTTTTACTGGGCAATTTTTACAGTTCTTGGTTTTGTATTGTTTTACTCGGTATACTCTTTTGTTGTACCAGTTTCCGTTTGTGTGTAGTATTTGTCCTGCTGGACAGGTGTAAGAAGTATCTTCTTCTTTATTATAAGTAAACTCGCTTACATTATAATCTGGGTTAGGTGCTGTTGATGCTGGGTTTGGAATACAAAAATAATATTAATCCCCAACTTTTATATCTGACCCAAATTTTCATGTTATCTAGAGAAATTAATCTCGGTTTTTCCGTGATGTGGGGAATGCAACCTAACGGTTTGAATATGCTAGTGCCAAGTAAAATATAACAATTTTTGGGTATAGCAATTAACTATTCAAATACAAAACCACCTTTGAATTAATCGATTAGCCAGCATTAAGTATATTTTTTGTTGAGCATAGTTAGTTATTCAATAATTATCATTTCTTTCCTATTATAACTAATAATAGTTCTTTGTTTTGATAAGATTTCAAATCCGATTAGCCCGTCAAGTTGTAATTTGTAGCCATTGTTTAAGTGAGACATATCATTAAACACCGTATTTAGATTCTTAAATTGTAATTTACCTATTTTCATCTTTTTGATTAATCCTTTTGCTACTTCTTTACTATTTTTATCTGCTCCTGACAAAGTGTCTTTTTCAATATGTTTTAAATACTTAGTTACTGGCTTTAAAAGTTTAGCATCCATTAGATTTACTTCTGCTCCACAATCAATACCAAAAGAATATGTTTTTTTACCAATAATTGTTTTAATAACAGGAATATGACTTGATAATTCAAAAGGAATAATCGTTAATTTACTATTAAGCAATTTCTTTTGTTTGTATTGTGCAAAATAATCAGGATTTATTAAAATAAGTACTTTTTTTTGATAATCAAACAACAAATCATAATCCTTAACTATTTCATATCCAATTAGACCGAAAATTTCTGTTTCAAGTGATTTTTCAATATGTGAAATATCTAGAGTTAAAATTTTTTGATTTCCCATTGTAATACCAGCAAATTCAATCTTTTCAACCAGCTCTATATTCAACCCCGAAATACTTCCATTTACTCCCTTAGCTGATGATATAGATTTTGTCTTTATAGTATCATTTTTTTTAATATACTTAGAATTAAGGATTACTTTTGGTGAACCACTATCGAAAAGAAATATTTTTTTTTCATTATTTAACATAACTTCAACAGCCATTAAATTGCCAATCATAAAAAAAGGAATTGTAATAACATCATTTTTTGGTTTGCTGATTTTTCTTTCAGAATCATCCATTGTTTTTACTTCCATTTTGAACAATTCTAATTTCTTTAGTTTATTTTGTTCGTCAAAAACAAATATTGCATTCTTTTCTCCCATTTTACTGTAATAAATAGAATATGTAAGAATCAAAGTGTTTTCAAGTGTTTGGGTGTTTATTTCCTTGTATGATTCAACTGTTTCTCCTAATTGGGTAAAAAGCTGTTTTAAAACTATTTTAGCCATTTGTCCTTTTTGATTTGCTATTTCAAAATCTGATGCTAAATTATTTTCTAATTCGACTGTTGATTTGGTGTTAATTGCTTCTGTTGTTATTTTTACAATTTCCCTACATTGCTCAAGGTTCTGTGATAGAGATGTTTGAATTGTTAGTATTGTCAATAAAATTGCTACTACTACTTTCATAATATTAATGTTTTAAAATGAAAGACAAAACTATCATAGATAAATAGATTTTTTAAAATAATTTGGGTGGATTTTAGTACTAGTACCTTTATTGATAAGTTTTATTTTTGAATAATTCTTTTCTTTTTGTAACTTTCATTTTCTTAAAAATAGTATTAATGTGGGTTTTAACAGTACTTAGGCTAATAAATAATTCATTTGCAATTTCTTTATTTGAGAAACCTTTTTCTATAAAACTTAAGACTTCTTGTTCTTTAGATGTTAATGAAATAATAGTATTATGATTTGTATTCTTTTCCGAATAGTATTTAGCTAAGAAAATTGTAAATGATAATATTATTAAAATCAACCCAATAAATAAGGCGTAATTGATGTCGTTTGTATGTCTTAAATCAATAACAGTAATTTTGTTTTGATTGCTATTAAAACTTGAAATTCCACTTTCATCTTTTAACAATGAATATATAATTGTAATAATACCCAATAATGCAGTAAATAAAATTATATTAATATTTGATAACAATTTCATATTAAATCCAGTGTTTTTTTTGTAGTGAATTATGCCCAACATAGGTATATAGTTACCAATAACTATTTCCTATTATGTTGCTAAGTTAGCAAATCTAATATAGATAAAGCTTCCTGTTATTAAAACAAAATAATTATCCGTTTATAACGGTTAATCAATTGAAATAAAATTATCATCTGCAAATTTGTATGTTAACTTCTAATCAATAGAATCATAAAAAGAAAAGTGTATTTTGATTCAAGAAGATTTTTTTCATTATTTATGGAAATATAAGTTTTTTGCAATAAAAAAATTACAAACGATTACAAATATTCCACTTCAAATTATCAATGTTGGTGAGCATAATTTAAACTCAGGTCCCGATTTTTTTAACGCAAATATTAAAATTGGAAATCAATTCTGGGCTGGTAATGTTGAAATTCATGTAAAATCATCGGATTGGTATTTGCATAAACATGAAAATGATACAAATTATGATAATGTAATATTACATGTAGTTTGGAAATATGATGCAGAAGTTTATGGAAAAGACAATCAAGAAATCCCTACATTAGAATTGAATCAAATTGTTTCAACCCAACTTATAAACCAATACCAAACACTATTTTCAAAACAACTTAAATGGATTAATTGTGAAAATCAATTTAACACCGTAAACCAATTCACTTTAAATAACTGGCTAGAAGTACTCTATTTTGAACGCTTAGAACAAAAATCAAATATCATTCAAAACTTATTACAAAAGTCGGCAAATGATTGGGAAGCTGTACTATTTCAATTGTTGGCAAAGAATTTTGGACTTAAAGTTAATGGTGAAGCGTTTTTAAACCTAGCAAACTCTATCGATTTTAAAACTATTAGAAAAGAACACTTTAAACTAATAAATATAGAAGCTCTTTTTTTTGGTCAGGCAGGTTTTTTAGAAGAAGAAATAGAAAGTGCCTACTATAAACAATTGCAAAAAGAATATAAATATTTACAGTTAAAATATAAATTGGAACCGCTTTATAAAGGTCAGTTTCATTTTTTTAGATTACGACCCAATAATTTCCCCACTATTCGATTAGCACAATTAGCAATATTATACTTTTCTTACCACAATCTGTTTTCAAAAATTGTAGAAGCAAAAACCTTAGATGATTATTATACTTTATTCACTTTAAAAATTTCTAACTTTTGGCAACAACATTATAGTTTTACCTCGAGTTCGGTAAAGCGTTCAAAAAAAATTACAAAATCATTTATTGATTTACTCATCATTAATACTATTATTCCTCTAAAATTTGTGTATTTCAAACAAATGGGTAAGCTAGGTGACGAATCTATTTTAAGTTTAATAAAACAAATTCAACCAGAAAAAAATAGCATCATCAAAAAATACGAAAGCCTTCCCTTTGAAAAAGAAAACTTGGCTCTTTCAATTGACAATGCTTTTGAAAGTCAATCCTTTTTGCAATTAAAAAATGAATATTGTAATTCACAGCGCTGTTTACATTGTGCTATTGGAAATTCATTATTAAAAACTTGATTACTTTGATATTAATTCATCATAATCAATAATACTTTGTTTTACAATTTCTCTTGCAATTGTAGCATCTTGAAATCCAGTAACTTCAACTGTTTTGTTTTCTAATTTTTTATAATCTTCAAAAAAACTTCTCAATTCCTTAATAAAATGTGGTGGTAATTCCGAAATATCATTGTAATGATTTACACTCATATCATTTTCGGCTACAGCAATAATTTTATCATCATGCTCACCACCATCCAACATTCGCATTACACCAATAACTTTTGAAGAAACAATACAAAGTGGCACCATCGTGATTTGTGATAACACTAAAATATCTAACGGATCATTATCATCACAATAAGTTCTTGGGATAAATCCATAATTTGCAGGATAGTAAATTGAAGAATATAAAACACGGTCTAACATAATTAGACCACTTTCTTTATCCAATTCATATTTGGCTCTTGTACCTGTAGGTATTTCAATAATACCATTTACTATTTCGGGAGACTTATCTCCTATTTTTACACTATGCCAAGGATTCGATTTTTTAATTTTCATTTTTAAATTTTGATGAAACCTATATTTTTAATATAAAAAATAGCACTAAAAAGTGCTATTTTAATTTTTTGCAAAGATAACTAAACCTTTAAAATAATAACGAAGTTTTAATACCAATATTGGATTAGTTACAAATTTTATAATCATCTATTTCTTTATCTTTTCCAACTAAAACTCCTTCATCATTTAAAATATAACAATCAATATAACTTTAAATGATTTTTTTAAGATCTTTGTATTCTATACAAATTGTAACCAAGAACTCCCCTCTTGATAATCTTCAATATCTTTTATTTTATTACCAAAATTAAAAGAATTAATTAAGTTTGAAATATCTTGCTGTAAAGTAGCTATACAATTATCTATCAAATCTTTTCTAAATCCACTTTCACCCATATCTATAACAAATCCAACAGAAACAATTCTTCCTAATGCTTTACCTAAATCAACTAATTTTCGCTGTGATAAATTAATATCTAAAATAAAATTGATTTCGTTTTTAAAATATGCTGCCGATTTTGCTGTTAAATCAAAACCTTTTAAAAATTGAAATAAGTTCAGCTCTTTTTTTCTTTTCATTAACTTAATAATCGATTCCGAAATTTGAGTGTATAACATTTCATTTGAACCTTCAAAAATTTGAAAAGGACGACTATCAACAATTCCTCTACCAGCAATATTACTTATTCTAAATCCTTGAGCACCAAAAAGTTGCGTCACCGTTTGTGCAGCTTCCTGCATTAAATCGGTTACAACAGTTTTCATACTATTGGCTTCAACATTATCTAAAGACAGGTTATTTTCAACACCACTTTTTGAGCTACTAGTAAAACACATTGCCGAACAAATAGTAAAAGCACTTTGAATACGAGATATTTGATATTGCACTTGATCTAAAGCCAATAAATTCTTACCACCAACAATTCTATTTTTACAATGATCTAAAGCTTCATCAAGCATCCGTTTTAAAAACCCCATTCCCATACCTGGGAATTGCATTCTACTTCGATGCAAAATATCAAGCATCATTTTAATACCTGTACTTTCTGGTTGTAATTTATATTTCTCATCAATTTTAAGATCTAATATATTTCTTCCATAAGGAATCATATAAAGCCCTAAATTGTCAAATAATTCTTCAACAATAACTTTCTGACTTTCTTGACTTTCATCACAAATAAAAAAATCAATATCTCTACCTAATAAACCGCTGTCATTTTTTTGGCGAGATGTAATTAACCAATAATCAGCCATCCCTGTAAGTCCCTGCCAATGTTTAGTACCTTTTATGTGATATGTATTGCCCTGTTTGGTATTATATGTTTGCATATTTAATGCATCACTACCATAATTTGGTTCAGTAATCATCAAACCACCCATATTTTGTTTCTCTAAAAACCGTTTAAAAATATCACCTTTTACCAGTTCATTTGCATATTTCGCTACGGGCTCTAAAAAAAGTGCAATATTAATTCCAAAAGTAAGTGATAGAGGTAATGATTCGTAAGAAGCAGCAGAAAGAATACTTAAACATTCTTTTACCTTACCTCCCCTACCGCCATAACTCTCTGGAATAGCAACAGATAATGGCGCATTATCCATTATTTCTTTTAAAATTTGAGGCGGAATTCCTCGCTCTAAACTTAAGGTATTGATATCTGCTTTTTCATGAAATACAGACTGTAATGTTTTTTCAAATGATTGTATAAAATCGGAAAAAATTACATTCATAATTATAACTTTTATAAATTTATAAATAAAATAAGATATTATATTGTTATCAACAAACATAAGAAAAATAGTTACTCTCCCTCTTAAAATTCAAATGATTATTTCTAAAAAAAACAATGAAAATATTATTAATTTGATAATTACAAATTTAACTTTAATAAGTATTCTATAATTTTTTCTTTGGGATAAAATGGTTTTAAATCATCTAAACCCAATGATTTTATAG
>JAKITG010000069.1 GCA_021648195.1 Flavobacteriaceae bacterium
AATAAAACAACTGATGCAAGAAATACTGCAAACTGTTTTTTTGTCTCCGTTTTTTTATAAATCAAATAAATTAAAAAGGCATAAAAGGGAATCCAAATAAATTTATTGCTAATGTAATAGAAAATAATATCGAAAAAACTGTTATGCAAGCCATTAAAAAACAGAGTTATGTTAATATCGATATTTATTAAGGTTTCGAGCATTTATTTATGTAGTTCTTTCCAGATGATATCTTTAAGCTCAGTAATTCCTTTATTAGCAATAGACGAAATAAAAACATAAGGTATTTTGGGTAAATCTTGCTTTATTTCTTCAATAAGCTCATTATCAAGCATATCGGTTTTTGTTATTGCAAGCACCTTGTTTTTATCTAAAAGCTCAGGGTTATATTTTTCTATTTCGTTAAGAAGTATTTTATATTCTTTATGTATATCATCACTATCGGCAGGAACCATAAATAAAAGCATAGAATTTCGTTCTATATGCCTTAGAAACCTAAGCCCAAGCCCTTTACCCTCACTTGCTCCTTCTATTATTCCTGGAATATCAGCCATAACAAAAGATTTATAATCGCGATATGATACAATTCCCAAATTGGGTACAAGAGTAGTAAAGGCATAATCGGCAATTTTTGGTTTTGCAGAAGTAAGCACAGATAATAAGGTTGATTTTCCTGCATTTGGAAAGCCTACCAACCCAACATCTGCCAATAATTTTAGTTCTAATTGATACCAGTCTTCGGTTCCATCAACTCCTGGTTGTGCGTATCTTGGTGTTTGGTTGGTTGAGGTTTTAAAATGCCAGTTTCCACGTCCGCCCATGCCACCTTTGGCAAGGATTATTTCTTCTTTATTTTTTGTTATTTCATAAAGAATTTCTTGGGTTTCACCATTTCTAATAATTGTACCAAGTGGAACATCAATATAAATATCTTTACCGTCTTTTCCAGTGCTTCTATTTTTACTTCCTGCACCACCGTGTTCAGCTTTAAAGTGTCTTTTAAATTTGAGGTGAAAAAGTGTCCACATATTTTTTGCGCCTCGTAAAATAACATGTCCGCCACGACCACCATCTCCACCATCGGGTCCACCTTTAGAAACATATTTTTCACGATGTAGGTGTACAGATCCTTTACCTCCTTTACCAGAAGCAGCATATATTTTTATATAATCAACAAAATTTCCTTCAGTCATTACAATTAATTGTCATTTCCGTGAAAACGGAATTTTTTTTAAATTTGTTCTACTTATTTATTATGAGATTCTTGTTTTCACAGGAATGACAATATTATAATTTATCAAAAACAACACTCAATCGTTCTGTAATTTCTCCTATAGAGCCTACACCATCAACACCGTAATATTTGTCTTGATTTTCGTAATAGTGTTTTAATATAGCTGTTTTGGTTTCGTACTCATTAAAACGATTTCTTATTTTACTCTCATCTTGGTCGTCTGTTCTGCCACTAGTTTTTCCTCGATTTAATAGGCGCTTGATTAATAAATCTTCGGCAACTTCTAAGGCAACCATTCCGTTGATTGGCATTTTTTTTTCGGTTAAAAATAAATCTAAGGCTTTGGCTTGAGATTCTGTACGAGGAAATCCATCAAATATAAAACCATTGACATCCTTATTTTTTTCTACTTCGGCTTTAAGCATATTGATAGTAACCTCATCAGGTACCAAGTCGCCTTTATCCATATATGATTTTGCCAGTTTACCTAAATCGGTTTTATTTTTAATATTATACCTAAATACATCGCCAGTTGAAATGTGTACTAAGTTGTATTTTTCTTTTAAAACTTCAGCTTGAGTTCCTTTTCCAGAACCTGGAGGTCCAAATAAAACTATATTCTTCATGTTTTTATATTTAATGCTATTTTTTTTCTACTAATTGATATATATCAGGAAGATTTCTTCCTAAACCGTCATAATCTAATCCATATCCAACAATAAATTTATCTTCAATAGATTTTCCAATATAATCTATAGGTAATTCTTTACGAAATACATCAGGCTTAAAAAATAAAGTAGCAATTTTTAAATTTTTTACCTTCTTATCTTTAAAAATTTCATAAATTTCTTTGAGTGTATTTCCTGTATCAATAATATCTTCTAATATGATTACTGTTTTTCCTTCTAGATTTTCATTGATACCTACAAGTTGTTTTATTTTTCCTGTAGTATTTGTTCCTTTATAGGAGGCTAATTTAACAAATGAGATATGGCAATTATAAGGATATTTTCTTATAAAATCTGCAGCAAACATAAATGATCCATTTAAAATAGCTATAAAAATAGGTGTTTCATCTTCATCTAAATCATTTGCAATAGTTTTTGCTAGATAATCAACATATTTAGCAATTGTATCTTTTTTGATAAAAGGTTTGAAGTGTTTGTCGTGTAATTTAATAAGCCCCATAATTTTATTTTGGTTTAAATTTTTTATTTTTCAATTGGGATTTGAAAATACAAAAATACATAAAAAGTAAAACCTTTTAAGATATTAATCTTAAAAGGTTTGTATCTAATTATATTTTAATAGCGTTATTTTTCTCCTTTTTTACTTGTTGTGTCATACATAATTGGTGAGGCAACAAATAGTGATGAATAAGTACCTACAATAACACCAATAATTAGTGCAAACATAAACCCTTTAATTGAGTCGCCTCCAAAAATAAAGATAGCAACCAATACAATTAATGTAGTAAGGGATGTGTTTACTGTTCTTCCCAAAGTACTACTCAAAGCTGAATTTACGATACGGTTAAATGACCATGCAGTATGTTTGTTTCCAAACTCTCTAATTCTGTCAAAAATAACCACGGTATCATTTAGTGAGTAACCCACAACCGTTAGAATTGCAGCAATAAATGATTGTCCGATTTCCATATCAAATGGTAATAAACCATTAAAAATAGAGAAAATTGCTAGTACAATAAGTACATCATGGAACACTGCAGCTACAGCACCCAAACTGTATTGCCATTTTCTAAATCGTAATAAAATATATAGAAACACTACAATTAATGAGCCTATAATTGCCCAAAAAGCAGCTTCCTTAATATCATCTGCAATAGTTGGTCCAACTTTTATAGACTGTAAGATACCTACACCTAAATCATTTTCTGCAGCTTTAAATTGATCATAATTTATGCCTTTTGGTAAGAACTCTTGTAAACCATTATACAGTAAGTTTTGAACTTCATCATCAACTGTTACTGCATTATCATCAATTTTATATTTGGTTGTAATTTTTAATTGATTTGCTGAGCCATATGTTTTCACCTCAGGAGAACTTTTAAAAATTTCTTTCAAACTACTTGCAACTGACGGAGCATTTACTGCATTTTCAAAACGAACAGTATATGTTCTTCCTCCTTTGAAATCTACACCATAATTTAAACCTTTAGTTGCTAGTGACCCAATACCAGCAATTAAAATTGCTCCAGAAATTATATAGGCTAATTTTCTTTTTTTCAAGAAATCAACATTAATATTTTTAAACCACCCTTTAGTGATGCCTGTATTAAAGGTTAGTGAACTTCCTTTTTTACTAACATACCATTCAATTAATAATCTGGTAATAAATATTGCAGAAAATAATGAAGTAAGAATACCTATAATTAATGTAGTTGCAAAACCTTTAACGGGACCTGTTCCAAATATGTAAAGAATAATACCTGTTAATAATGTGGTAATATTTGCATCTAAAATAGAAGATAAAGCACCTCCAAAACCATCATTAACAGCTTCTTTTAAGCCTTTGCCTTTATTGAGTTCTTCTTTTATTCTTTCGTAAATAAGTACGTTTGCATCAACTGCCATACCAATGGTTAGTACAATACCAGCAATACCAGGAAGTGTTAGAACAGCACCAAAGGCAGCCAAAACACCAAAGATAAATAAGATATTTAATGCCAAAGCAATATCTGAAAAGATACCAGCTTTGCCGTAATAAAAAATCATCCAAAGTAATACGATTAATAAAGCGATAATAAATGAATTTGTACCACTTTCAATAGCTTCTTGTCCTAATGAAGGACCAACAACATCCGATTGGATAATACGAGCTGCTGCGGGTAACTTACCCGATTTTAAAGCGTTTGCTAAATCTTGTGCTTCATCAATAGTAAAGCTACCAGAAATTGAAGTTCTGCCCGTAGTAATTGCATCATTAACTCTAGGTGCTGAATAAACATAGTTATCTAAAACAACAGCAACAAATTTCCCTACGTTTTCGGTTGTCATTTTTGACCAAAGCTTCGTTCCTTTACTATTCATTGACATGCTTACCTCGGGGTTTGTGCCTAATTGGTCAAATACTTGTGAGGCATCAGAAATAACATCTCCTTGAATTGGAGCGACATCTTCTCTATTTGATTTTAATGCATAAAGGTTAATAACTTCAGTATCTCTAACTGGTTTTGCATCCCAAGCAAATTTTGCATATTTCATTTCTGTAGGTAGCAAGTTTCTTACTTCTTTCATAGCAAGATATTTATTAACAGTAGCTGTATCATTTACATTTGCTGAAGCAATAGTAGCACCAATATCATTTTGTGATTGTGGAAATCTCGGATATAAAATAGCAAATAATGGATTTGCAATCTTAGGATCGATAGAATCCTTTACTTCGCCTAATAAATCATCAATTTCTATATCAGAAATAGCTGAAGAGTCAAGTTCTTTTTCCGTTTCTATAGGTTTTAAAATTTGAGCCAATGTTGTGTTGGCTGAAACGAAAAATTGTGATATGTCTTGATTGGAATAAGCTTCCCAAAATTGTAATTCGGCAGTGCTCTGTAATAATTTTTTTACACGATCAATATCTCTAGCACCAGGTAATTCAATTAAAATTCTACCCGACTCACCAATACGTTGAATGTTAGGTTGGGTAACTCCAAAGCGATCAATTCTACTACGTAATACTTCAAAAGCAGTATTTATTGAGCCTTTAACTTCCTCTTGTAAAATAGGCTTAACTTCATCATCACTCATTTTGAAGTTGATTTTATCTTTTAAAGATTTGTTTCCAAAAATATTTGGATCGCTTAATTTTACAGTACTACCCTTACTAGCATCTTCAAAAGCATCATAAAATAATTGTAAATAATCGCTATCACTACTTTTTTGAGCTTGGGTTGCTGCAACTAAAGCCTTATTGAAAACAGGGTTTTTTGATTTATTTGACAAACCTTGTAGTATGTCTCTAACGGATACTTCTAAGGTAGCATTGATTCCTCCTTTTAAATCTAAACCAAGGTTTATTTCTTTTTCTTTAACTTCATTATAAGTAAATTCAGTGAATCCTAAATTTATAGCTGGAGTATTTGCTACCGAATCTAAATACTTTTTTTCTAGTCTTTCCAATTGATGTGAATCGTCACTAGTAGAATTTGATTCTGCATAAATAACGGCATCTTTTTCAACATTTTTTGCAAACCATGTAAAAGATAGCTGGTATAAACAAACTATACTAAAAATGATTGCAAATAATCTAATAAGTCCTTTGTTTTGCATTATTTAATAATTTTATTAATCTTTATTTGAATAAACGCGCAAATATACTCAAAAGATTTCGCTTTAAAAGGAATTAACAATGAATTTTATGTGATTTAGATATTTATTTTTGTTAGTTTTTTGAGTTTTAAAAGTGAAATTGTCTTGTAAGGGATTGTTACAAAATAACCTGTACATTTTGTCTTGTTCTTTTGCACACTAACTTCGTTAAAAAAACCTCATTTTAGCTATAACTATAACTACGTTTTTTGCCTTGTTACTGCACAAAATAACATCGCCAATTCTGTACACTTTGTTTTGTAACAAGCCCTAAGAGTAATTTTGAAAGTTATGGTCATTTAAGCTAATAAATTAAAGAAATATTTTATGCATTTTAAGCGAAGTGTCAATTTCTTGTTTTAGTGAAGCAGTAAATTTTTTAAATGGCTATTAAAATGATAATTCTTTGGCAAATATAATTCAAACACAACATGATTATTTTGGTGGACATATCTTATTAAAAATAAGAAGATGCAACAAGAATGTATTATTATGTCAACTAGAAAAAATAAAACGAATAATTGAATTTAAATCTTTATTATTTTACTTCATCATCATCATGTTTTTTAGTAAGTTTACATAAAATATTTTTTAAAAATGGAAACCCAAACCGATATTGAAATTGCTCAAAAAACAGTATTAAATCATATAAAAAATATCGCTTCTCGTTTGGGAATTGATGAAGATGATTTAGAAATGTATGGAAAATACAAAGCCAAACTTCCTTTGTCCCTAATTGATGAAGAAGCGATTAAAAGGAATAATTTAGTTTTAGTTACTGCACTAACTCCAACTCCAGCAGGAGAAGGGAAAACAACAGTCTCTATTGGGTTAGTCGAAGGATTAAATAAAATAGAGAAGCAGGCAACTGTAGTTTTACGTGAGCCTTCTTTGGGTCCAGTTTTTGGTATTAAAGGAGGAGCAGCAGGAGGAGGTTATTCTCAGGTTGTACCCATGGAAGATATTAATTTACATTTTACTGGAGATTTTAATGCAGTTGAAAAAGCAAATAATTTACTTTCGGCATTGATAGATAATAATTTGCAAAGTAGCGTAGGTAATTTAAATATTGATGCAAGAACAGTTCTTTGGAAACGAGTAATTGATATGAACGACCGTGCACTTCGAGACATCACTATTGGCTTGGGAGGAACAGCAAATGGAATTCCTCGTCAGGATGGATTTAATATTACACCAGCATCCGAAGTGATGGCAATATTGTGTATGACAACCAATTTTGAAGATTTAAAAAAGCGTTTAGGTGGTATTTTTATAGGATTTACATTTGATAAAAAACCAATTTTTGCTCGTGATTTAAATGCAGAAAATGCCATGGCAATTTTATTAAAAGATGCAATCAAACCAAATTTGGTACAGACTTTAGAAAAGAACCCTGCAATTATTCATGGAGGTCCGTTTGCCAATATTGCACAAGGAACAAATACTATTATTGCTACAAAAATGGGTTTATCACTATCTAATTATGTGGTTACTGAAGCTGGTTTTGGTGCAGATTTAGGTGCTGAAAAATTCTTAAATATTAAATGTGTTGCTGCAAATTTGAATCCAAAATGTGTAGTCTTAGTAGCTACTATTAGAGCCTTGCGCCATCATGGAGGAGCAAATACAGAAGAATATAATACGCCTAATTTAGATTTTGTTACCAAAGGTTTTGTAAACCTTGAAAAACATATTGAAAATATCAGAAAATTTAATATAGAACCTGTTGTAGCAATCAACTCCTTTGTTTCTGATACAGATGCAGAAGTAAATTTGGTGATTAAGAAATGTGCCGAATTAGGTGTTAAAGCAGTTGTTTCAGAGGGTTGGAAAAATGGAGGTGAAGGAACAAAAAATTTAGCCAAAGCTGTAGTTGATGTTGTAGAGAATAAAGCAACACAATTCAAGCCCTTGTACAATTGGAAATCACCAATGCAAGAAAAAATTGAAACCATAGCTCATGAAATTTACGGAGCAGATGGTGTTGATTTTGATAAAAAAGCTCAGCTCAATTTAAAAAGAATTGAAAGGTTAGGATTTAATGATTTTGCAGTTTGTATGGCGAAAACACAAAAATCTTTTTCAGATGTAGCTTCTTTAATTGGTCGTCCAAAAGGGTTTAGAGTTACAGTACGTGAAATTGAAATTGCAGCTGGAGCACAATTTGTAATCCCTATTTTGGGTAAGATGATGCGAATGCCAGGGCTTCCGCCTGTACCTGCTTCAACAAACATGAAAATTGATAAAAATGGTATTATTTCAGGATTGTCATAATAAAAGCACAAAATTTTTAGAATCCACCTTAACCATTACAACAATATGTCAATTTAATAGTAAATAAAAACTGTGATTTACAAACGCTATTTATTAATAATTCTAAAAAAGTTTTGGGCTTCAGTTACTGATCTTATTCCTATAATTGTAGTTGTTGTTTTTTTTCAAACTGTAGTAATACAGCAACCTTTTCCACAAATTGGTGAAATAATATTTGGTATTTTACTTGTAATTGTTGGCTTAATGCTTTTTATAGAGGGTCTTGAAATGGGTCTATTCCCAATAGGAGAATCAATGGCTTTTGCTTTGGCAAAAAAAGGAAGCCTTTTTTGGTTAATGGTTTTTTCATTTCTACTCGGTTTTTCAACCACTATTGCTGAACCAGCATTAATTGCAGTTGCAAAAGAAGCTTCAATAATATCTTCAGATGCAGGGTTAATTGAAAATAATCAAAAAATTATGGATACCTATGCAATGGGTTTGCGACTAACTGTTGCCTTTTCAGTAGGTCTCTCAATTGTTATTGGTGTACTACGTATTTTAAAAGGTTGGCCTCTACATTACTTGATAATTGGTGGCTATGTGATGGTTATGTTGATGACAATGATTGCTCCTGAAGAAATTATAGGGCTTGCCTATGATGCAGGTGGTGTTACTACCTCCACTATTACTGTTCCGTTAGTAACAGCTTTAGGGGTAGGACTTGCAACAGTAATTAAAGGGAGAAGTCCGTTGCTTGACGGTTTCGGTTTGATTGCTTTTGCTTCACTTTTACCTATGATTTTTGTAATGGCTTATGGTTTATTTTGGTTTTAATATATTTGAATAATGATTGATTATCTTACAGATTTTGCTTTAATTTTGTTTTATACAATACGAGATGTATTGCCTATACTTATATTAATAATTTTCTTTCAGTTAGTTGTTTTAAAACAACCAATTCCACATTTAAAAAGAGTAATAATTGGAGGGTTTTATGTAATACTAGGACTTGCTTTATTTTTAATGGGATTGGAAAAAGCACTTTTTCCTGTAGGAAATATAATGGCAACTCAATTATCTGCCCCATCATTTATAGGTGATACAGGAGCAGATCTTACCAACTGGAAATCTTATTATTGGATATATATATTTTCTGCCATGATTGGATTTTCTACAACCATTGCCGAACCATCACTTATTGCTGTTGCAATAAAAGCTAGCGAAGTTTCTGGTGGTACTATAAAACCATGGGGACTTCGAATAACAGTTGCTGTAGGGGTTGCTTTTGCATTAGCATTAGGTACATTTAGAATTGTAACTGGTACGCCTTTGTTTTTGTATATTATGGCAGGCTATATTATAGTAATTATTCAAACTTTTTTTGCACCAAAAAAACTTATTGCATTAGCCTATGATTCGGGTGGAGTTACCACCTCAACGGTAACTGTACCTATTGTGGCTGCATTAGGTTTGGGTCTGTCAAGTGCGGTGCCAGGTAGAAATCCCGCTATTGATGGCTTTGGGTTAATAGCATTTGCAAGCCTATTCCCAATTATTGCAGTGTTAGGTTATGCACAGTTTATGAGTATAAAAAAAAGTATTAATAAAAATTAAAGTAAATAATTATGCAGTTTAAATTAATCTTTGCCTTAGTAAAACCAAGTATTAGTGATAACGTAATTGATGCTATGAAAGAAGCAGGAGCTACTGGAGCAACAATCATTCCTGCTAGAGGAACAGGAGTTCATGAAGCAAAATCATTTTTTGGACTCTCAATTGAAGATCATACAGAAATCATTTTATTTCTTGTAGAAGAGCATGTTGTAGAGAAATTTATGAAAGTAATTTCAAAAGCAGGTAAATTTGATAAGCCAGGAACTGGCATTGCTTTCGTTATGCCGATAGAGCACATTGCTGGACTTGAGAGTCAAATGAACAAGTTTAAAGACCAAGCGCGTGATGAATATTTTTAGACTAAAAGGAAAGGTAAATAGTAAACCCAAAGTTTCGTAAGTACTTTGGATTTTAGAATTTGTAAAAAATAGAGGTAATTAAAACAATAGCCCAGTTTTAATTAATTTTAGAAAAATTTAAAAGAGTAAATTATGAACAAAAAAAAGAGTTATCGAAGTGCAAAGCAAGTAATGAGTAAAAGAGTAATGTTGGTTGATGGTATGGCTACTGCCAAAGAGGCGGTAGATATAATGCGAAAAGAAAAGGTTGGATCTCTAGTCATAAAAAAACGTTACCCAGAAGATACATATGGAATAGTCAATATTAATGATTTTATTAAAGGTGTAATTCTTCAAGATAAAACATCTGAAGAAGTAAATCTTTTTGAAATTATGACTAAACCAGTAATTAGTGTACCAGCCGATATGGACGTGAGGTATGTAGCTAGTTTATTTATTAATACTGGAATTAGAATGGCACCTGTAGAAGAAAATGGCGAATATATAGGAATGGTTTCACTTTCAGATTTGATATTAGAAGATCTACTTTTTTAATATTAAACCTGAAGAGTGTAGATGCAAATAAGTGATTTTATCAAATATTTAATGAGCTATATATGGCACTTTGATACTAAAATGGTTAGGAATGAAGACTAATATTTATATAGAATAGAAATAAAAAATGATAAAAGATATCCTACTAACTCCGTTTCAAAAATTTGTTAAAACAGGAAGCATCGCAGGAATGCTCCTTTTTGGCACTACAATCATAGCTTTAATCTGGGCAAATTCTGGATATTCCCCTTATTACGAATCGCTATTGCAATATAAAATAGGAGTTTCATTTGAAAGTTTTGAACTTAAAAAACCATTAATCCTCTGGATAAATGACGGCTTAATGACGATTTTCTTTTTCTTAATTGGATTAGAACTCAAAAGAGAGCTACTGGTTGGAGAAATTAATACCCTAAAAAAAGCTACATTTCCTTTAATTGCTGCTTTAGGAGGTGTTATTGTGCCTATAGGTTTGTATTTATTGCTAAACGAAAATCCAGAAACCATAAGAGGATGGGGGATACCAATGGCAAC
>JAKITG010000070.1 GCA_021648195.1 Flavobacteriaceae bacterium
CTTGAAAGAGCCTGTCCCGCTTTTTTGCGGAGGTTTGGGTGTATTTTGTAAAAAAAAATCATTTATTTCTGTTTTTTTTTAAAATGACTGAACAGATTCTTCTATTCAATGTTGCAATGATTTTATATTACAATTCAGCATGAATATATAACAGTTCAGTTAATAAAATTATAGATAATCATTGAGTTAATCTAAATTTGAATGTAAATAATTATAAATTTTTAAAAAATGAGAACTATATTAAAAACTTTAATCTTATTACTAGTATTCATATCAACAACATCTTGTATTTTTGGCGGCTTTGGAATAAAAGGAAATAGAAATGTTGTATCTGAAAACAGAAAAATATCTTCAGATTTTGAAGCCATTAAAGTAAGTCAAGGTATTACGGTACATTTAACGCAAGATAATCATGTAGATTTATCTATTGAAGCAGATGAAAATATTATTGATTTGTTAGTTACAGAAGTAGAAGGCGGCGTGCTTAAAATTTATTTTGAAAAAAAGGTAAGTCGTGCAAAAGCAAAAAATGTGTACTTAACGGCTAAAAAAATAAGTAATATTAAAACTTCAAGTGGAGCGTGTGTAAAAACTATGAATACATTAAAAATAAAATCAATAACCTTGAAATCTTCAAGTGGTAGCAGAATAGAAGCGAAACTCGATACTCAAAAAGTAGATTGTTCAACTTCAAGCGGATCAAATACAAATCTTAGTGGAACTACAGTTTTCTTTGAAGGAAGTTCCAGTAGTGGAAGTCATATTGACGCTAGAGATTTAGAATCAAAAATTGGCAATGTTAAAGTCTCAAGTGGAGCTGGAATTAGTGTTGATGTAAAAGATGAGTTAACAGCACGTGCAAGTAGTGGCGGAAATATTCATTATTCAGGTAACCCACAAGTTGTAAATAAATCTAAATCATCTGGAGGAAGTATTTCTAAAAAATAAAAGCACATCCCATATTAATGTTATTTTAAAAATCACACAATTGTACAATTTTTCCTATGTTACTCAACAATAAAATTAAAACCTAAAGAAATAATATCAGAGGTAAGCCTAGTACTTCTATCATAACGTGAGTATTTTAGTTCGGCACTTTTTAAGTGTAGCTTTGAAAGATGTAGCTTTGTAAAAATATCGGTGTACTTCAGCCCTAAACCATATTGATTTGCATCAAAATTAGATAAATCATAATCGGAAGTGTAAAAATTTTGTGTTGACCTAAGCTCATCAAAAGGCGCAAAATAATCTGCCGATGTTTGTGTATAAAATCTATAGTAAGGATACAATGTAAACTTAGGTGTAATTTTTATAGGCACTTCAATTTCGGCAGTATGTGATATAACTCCCCAATTATCACTATAAAAACGATAATAGGTTCTTAAAACAAACTTTTCATTGATATAATAGTTAAAACGCATACCTAAAGGAATTTTAAAACGACTATCAGGCAAACGTTCTATGTCATCAGCCAGTTGAAAGACATCTCGATTACTTGGCAAGGTATAATTTGGAATACTTTGTGCATTGCCAATATAATAGTTGTTTCTATCGGCAAAATATACCCTTTGTAATGGATTTGCTAACCAACCTTGTTGTTGTACGATGTCAAAAAATAAAGAAAATTGCGCATTTTTACTCAAAATTTGTGAAAAAGTAAATGATAATGAATAGGTGTTTCTTGCTTCATTTTCTATAAAAGTAAAATTTTTCGGATTCCAGACATTAGTACCATTTTTATCGATAATATTTCCGTTTTGATCTAAAATATCAGGAGCAAAGAAAAAACCATTATTCAAATTTTTATCTGCTTCTAAATAAGAATCTAATTCTGTGGGATAGCGAGGATTCCATGTGTCTAAAAAAACATTTCCTTTCATGCTAAATTCTGTGTTTTTTTCGTTGAATAACCAAGTGTGACTTCCTCCAAAACCAATTGAAGTATAATCATATTCTGTTGCAAAGTTTATATTGGCACTCAAAATTTTATTTCTATCATCAGAGCTATGGCTATAGCTAATATTTCCGTTTATCCATACATCTTTTCGTGAGTCTCCAGTTGATTCGACCCAAGGACTACCTGTGGCTCCATTACTGTTTCCAGAAGTGGAAGCTCCTGTGTTATCAAATGGATTTAAATTACTTGACGAAGCGGAAGTATATGCAGATATTGTTGCATTAATACTTAAAACATCGTCATCATTTATAGGAATAGATATGACAATATTTGAAGCAAAATCAATTAATTCTTCAGTGCCAATTCCACCAGTAACTGCAGCATTATCTCCGTCTTGAGAATAATAACTAGTTAGAAAATCAATTTCTATATTTTCTAGCACACGTTTTTTATAAACTTCTGTTGAACTTTGAGATTGCTCTTGAGAGAATAAATGAGCAACAAAAAAGAAAGGTAGTATTGAAATAATTACTTTCATGTATCTATATTATTTTTTATTTTGATCACATGCTGCCTGCCAGCCGTAGGCGGGTTAGTAGCGCAATTAAGTTGGACGCAGGCTATTTCCTTAGGTGATAAACTTTTTAGCGTGCTCGTTTTATGTATTTCTAATTTCAAATTTTGTTTTCAATTACAGCCACAACCTCCACCAGATTTTCCACCATTTGCTCCTGAGGCAGACTCTCGATATAATTGAGCATTTATTTCAAATTTATTTGATTTTCTAGAAGATAAATTCATGTCGGGATCGTTAATATTAACTTTTTCATATTCTTTAACAGCTATACAAGAAGTTAAAAAACCTGTGATTATCAATAAATAAAATATTTTTTTCATGTGTATATTTTTTAATTTTTATAGGTGACACATGCTGCTTGCCCGTCGCAGGCTGGTTCGCTACCTGCCACGCCGGTAAGCGGGTTAGTCACCCAATCAAGTTGGGCGCAGGCTATTTTCTTAGGTGATAAACTTTTTAGCATGCTCGTTTTATATATTATATTTTTTCAATATTTATATTTTTAGATTTATGAATATTACCTTGTTCATCAATAATAATACAATCTACTTTGGGAATTTGATTAATTCGATTGATACCAACCTCAATACCCATAATAAAAATTGAGGTAGCCAATGCATCTGCTAATTCAGCTTTTGGAGCAAAAACAGTTACGCTAATAATTCCGCTTGACGGATATCCAGTTCTTGGGTCAATAATATGGGAATATCGCTTACCATCAAAATTTATATATTTTTCATAATTACCCGAAGTAACAACAGCACCGCTTTTAATAGGTAAAAGTCCAAAGGCATTTTTTTTATTTAAGGGGTTTGTAATGGCTACTTTCCAATAATCACCATTGACTTGTTTTCCCCAAGTATTCATATCGCCAGAAGCGTTTATTATTCCAGAAATTACACCTTTAGCTATTAATAATTTTTTAGCTTTATCGGCAGCATAACCTTTGCCAATAGCACCAAAACCTATTTTCATTCCTTTTAATTTTAAAAAAACAGTTTGATTTTTTTCATTAATAATGATATTTTTATAACCTATTTTTAATAATGATTTTTTTATTTCCTTTTCTGTAGGTATGATTTTTATAGTACCATCAAATTTCCAAACCTTATCCATTATGGCATAACTAATATCGAAATCACCATCGGTTAATTTTGAAATAGCTAAAGAACGTTTTATTAAATTAAATAATTCAGTGTCAACTTTTATAGGTTTTATTCCCGCATTTTTATTGATTAGAGATGTTTGAGAATTCTTATTCCAAGATGAGATTAGACTTTCTATTCTAGAAATTTCACTGATTGCTAAATCAATATAATTTTTTGCTTTTAAAGAGTCATTTGCTATTACAGAAATATCAAAACGGGTTCCCATTAATTTTAAAGTACGCCTGTGCATTTGTTGTGCATAAATTGTTGTAGTAAATAAAATGATAATATTTAGTAGTAACAATTTTTTCATTTAGAAGGAAGTCAGTAATTTAATGTACTCTGAAGGGCTTATTTTTTTATAACCAGTTCGACCTAGTACATTACCTTTGTTATTTAAAATTAAAATATGAGGAAAAAAACCTTGTTTATTATATGTTTCAGCTAGTTTGTTGTTTTGCTCTTGCTGAATTTTAGATAACTTATTTTTCTTACTTCTTGGAAAATCGGCTTGAAGCATTACAAAATGTTTCTTTGCATAGTTTTTAAACTCATCGGTACTCCAAATTTGTTTATCGAGCTTTATACAAGGCGCACACCAATCCGACCCTTGAAAAACTAAAATAATTTTTTTATTTTCTTTAGTTGAAATAATTTTGGCTTGTTTGAAATCGGTTAACCACTCTTGAGCATTGATTGAGCATATTGTAAAGAAAAATAGAATAAATATGATTGGTGTTTTTTTCATTTTTAATTATTTAAGAGTTCTTACTTATAAGAAAATAATAATCAAATTTAGGTGTAAAAAACAAATCCTTAAAATTAATTTGCTATTTTGTTATATAATTTCTAATTTAATATAGGTAATGATTAGACATTAACTTTCTAGATACTTACATTATAATTCATTAAAATAAACTTTTTTAATTTTGCTGTATTTTCGTGCTGACACTAAATAGATTGAACACCTCTGTTAAATTACTAATTTCTCAATCATTTTTGCTTAAATCTCATTTAAATTTGATGAAATAGCATTTTTATTACTATTTTTGTAAAGTTAATTAAAATATGGAAAAAATCATAAAAAAAATAGCAGTTATGACATCTGGTGGAGACGCACCGGGTATGAATGCTGCAATAAGATCAGTTATAAGAGCCGCTTCTTATTATAAAATTGAAAGCCTAGGTATCTATAGAGGATATCAAGGCTTGATTGAAGGTGATATTGTTAAAATGGATGCTAGAAGCGTACATCATATTATTCATAAAGGAGGAACTATTTTAAAAACGGCCAGATCTGATGATTTTAGAACTAAAGAAGGAAGGAAGAAAGCTTATGATAATTTAATAGAACATGAAATTGATGGTTTGGTAATTATTGGAGGTGATGGTTCTTTTACTGGAGGTATGATTTTTAATGAAGAATATAATTTTCCAATAATTGGTATTCCTGGTACAATAGATAATGATATATATGGTACCGATTTTACAATAGGATATGACACTGCCTTAAATACAGTTGTTGAGGTAATCGATAAAATTAGAGATACAGCAAGTTCTCATAACCGCTTGTTTTTTATTGAAGTTATGGGAAGAGATTCTGGGTTTATTGCATTAAATGCTGGAATAGGAGCTGGAGCTGAAGAGATTCTAATCCCTGAAGAAGATTTAGCAATTGAGCGTTTATTAGTGTCTTTAGAAAATAGCCGAAGATCAGGTAAAACCTCTAGTATTGTAGTTGTAGCAGAAGGAGATAAAACAGGAGAAAATGTTTTTGAATTAGCAGCTTATGTTGAAAAACATTTACCTCAGTATGATGTTAAAGTATCTATATTAGGTCACATGCAACGAGGAGGTTCACCAAGTTGTTTTGATCGTGTTATGGCAAGTAGAATGGGAGTGAAGGCAGTAGAATTACTTATTGATGGAAAGACTAATTTGATGGTTGGTATACGAAACAATAAAATGGATACGACCGAATTAGAAAGAGCAATTAAAGAACACCACAATATAAATAGTGAAATATTGAGAATATCTGATATCATGTCAGTATAAATAAATAATTATAAAATAAATAAAAATGATTAAAATTGGTATTAACGGATTTGGAAGAATAGGAAGATTAGCTTTTAGAATCTCTACACAAAGAAATAATGTTCAAGTAGTAGCAATAAACGATCTGTTGGGAGCTGATTATTTGGCTTATATGTTAAAATATGACTCTGTACATGGAAGATTTGATGGTGAAGTTTCTGTAAAAAATGGTAACTTAATTGTTAACGGTAATGAGATTAGAGTTACTGCAGTACGTAATCCAGAAGAATTAAAATGGGATGAAGTTGGTGCTGAGTATGTAATTGAAGCAACAGGTTTGTTTACCACTAAAGAAAAAGCAGGAATGCATGTTACTGGTGGAGCTAAAAAAGTAATTATTTCTGCACCTTCTCCAGATGCACCTATGTTTGTAATGGGTGTTAATCATAAAGAATTAAAAGCAGACGAAGCTGTATTTTCTAATGCATCATGTACTACAAACTGTTTGGCACCACTTGCTAAGGTTTTACACGATAATTTTGAAATTACAGATGGTTTAATGACTACTATTCATGCAACAACTGCAACTCAAAAAACAGTTGATGGACCTTCATTAAAAGATTGGAGAGGTGGTAGAGCAGCATTACATAATATTATTCCTTCTTCTACTGGTGCTGCAAAAGCAGTTGGTAAAGTAATTCCTTCTTTAAATGGAAAATTAACAGGCATGTCATTTAGAGTTCCTACTATGGATGTTTCAGTTGTTGATTTAACAGTCAATATTAAGAAAAGTGTTTCTTACGAAGAAGTTTGTAAAGTAATGAAAAATGCTTCTGAAAATGAATTAAAAGGAATTTTAGGTTATACCGAAGAATTAGTAGTTTCACAAGATTTTGTTGGAGAAACTTGTACTTCAGTATTTGATGCAAATGCTGGTATTGCTTTAACAGATAACTTTATTAAAGTAGTTTCTTGGTATGATAATGAATATGGATACTCAACAAAAATTGTTGATTTATTAGAATATTCTGCTTCATTATAAGGAAGTAAATAAATAATATTTTAAAAAACCCATAACAATTAGTTATGGGTTTTTTTCGGTTATAAAACAAAATTCAAATTCATTAGTGATTTTTATTGGCTTTTTTATTATTATAAAATATATAGTTAATTAACTAATTAATAGGTGTTTATACTAATTTAGTATCATAATATTGCATTGATATTGTTTAATTCCTGCCTCGCCGGCAGGCGGGTTCACAATATTTTCGTTAAAATAATTGACTATAACTAAGGCTATACTAAAATATTTTGTCTCAATCTTGTAAAAATTAATTCAATTCAATTATACGACATTATAAAATTAAATTGGTATTAAATACAATTAAGATAAGCTCCTTCGCTAAAAAAAATTGTATTCTAAATTTTATTTAGATAAAGATAGATGATGAAGTAATCTACAAGTTTTCTTTATGATTTTTCAAGATCTGGACGAATATTTTTTGTTCTTTCTAATGCCTTCTCATGTCTCCACTGTTCAATCTTAGGAAAATTACCCGATAAAAGTATCTCTGGAACTTTCATATCTTTATATTCTGCAGGTCTTGTATAAACTGGAGGTGCTAATAAATTGTCTTGAAAAGAATCTGTAAGTGCTGAGGTTTCGTCTCCTAAAACTCCTGGAATTAATCGAATTATTGCATCACTTAAAACAGCTGCAGCCAACTCCCCGCCTGACAATACATAATCACCAATAGATATTTCTTGAGTAATAAATTTATCACGTACTCGCTGATCAACACCTTTGTAATGACCTGTTAGAATAATGATATTTTCAGCAGAAGATAATTTGTTTGCCATTTGCTGATTTAAGGTTTTAGCATCTGGAGTCATATAAATAATTTCGTTATATGAGCGTTGTGCTTGTAATTGAGAAATGCATTTATCAATAGGTTCAATCATTAATACCATTCCTGCTCCACCGCCAAATTGATAATCATCAATTTTACCGTATTTATTAAGTGCATATTTTCTTAAATCATGAAAATGCACTTCAACTATACCTTTATCAATAGCGCGCTTAATAATAGAATATTCAAACGGACTTTTAATTAATTCTGGAGAAACGGTAATGATATCTATTCGCATAGGGCAAAGTTACACTTTTTTAAAATGAAGTATTTTAAAAAAGAAAAATTCTATTCAAGTGTTTTCCATCTAGTTTCTCTCCACTCTTTTTGTTCTTCTTTAGAAAGGAATGTCCAAGCTATAATTCGACTAGTTTTATTACTTGTTTCCATGGAAATTGTTTTGATCTGATTGGCTTCGGTTTTCTTTAATACTTTATAAATCCTTTTAAGATTCGCTTGCTTTGATACTAAAGTTGAAAACCAGTAACAGTGTTTAGAAGTTTTTTCACTCTCTCTAATCATATTCTGAATAAATTGATATTCTCCACCATCACATATAAGTTCATTGCTTATTCCTGAAAAATTGCGTTCAGGTATTTCTAATTTTTCCCCAGATAGATTCTTTATTTTTCTTCGAGTTCCTTTTTGAGCATCTTCAACCGAAGAATGAAAAGGAGGATTACATATAGTTATATCAATTCGCTCTTCTTTGCCTATTATGTTGAGAAAAATATTTTTTTGATTTTTTTGTAACCTACATTCAATCTTGTTTTTAAGTGATGAATTAGAATTGATAATATTTTGCGCTGATGCAATTGATTTTGGAGTAATATCAGATCCAATAAATTTCCAACCATATTCTGTAACTCCAATAATTGGGTAAATGCAACTCGCTCCTATACCAATATCAAGACAAGTAATTTTATTACCAAAGGGGATTATGCCAAAATTGCTTTCGCCTAATAAATCAGCAATATGATGAATGTAATCTGCTCTTCCAGGTATTGGAGGACATAAATTTTCATTTGGGAATTCCCAATTCTTTATCCCATAATAATGGTTTAGTAATGCTTTATTTAAAAGTTTTACTGCAATTGGATTTGAAAAATCAATTGAATCTACTCCAAATTTATTAAGTTTTACATAATCTTTCAATTTAGGATTAGAGCTGATTAATGCATTTAAATTATATCTTTCTCGGTTTTTATTTCGAAAATGCAGTCTTGATTTTTCTTGTTTATTATTTTTACTCTTTGTTGCCAAGCGTATTTCTATTTCAGTTCTAATTTATATATTTTATTTTTGATACTAAATTCTTTCATTTCGGTTTCTAATTTAGTTAAAATTATGCACTTTAGAGCATCTCGTTTTAGCTTCTAAATTTTTTTATACATTTTGTTACCAACTGGCATTCTTTTTCACGTTCTACTGATAATGTTGGTAAGACATACTCTTTTGCAATTTTGGCTTATGTGTCGGCTTGAGCGAAATATTTACATTAGAGAACACCTAAGTTTAAATAGACAAAAAGTGAGTAATTGTAAATATGTACGACTTTTAGTGTGTTTTTTTTTATTAAAATTTAGCTGTATTAAAAATTATTTTTAGATTTGCCTAAAAATAATTTAAGGTATATGAAATTAAAATTTACTGTATTGCTACTTACTGCAATTTTTGCTATTGTTTCTTGCAAAAAAACAATGACGTTACTACCCGAAGAATATGAACTTTTAGACGGTCCGATTGAAGGACTATCTATTGATGAACAAATTCAATTTCTCAAAGGAGATGAATTTTTTAATGATGATATTTTTACTGTTGAAAGAGGTCTAGGACCAATTTTTAATGCCAACGTTTGTGCCAGTTGTCATGCAGGAGATGGAAAAGGGCATCCATTTGTTGGGTTTACCCGTTTTGGGCAACCAGATATTTTTGGCAATCAGTTTTTGACTTTTGGAGGTCCACAATTACAAAATAAAGCCATACCAGGCTATCTACCTGAACAACTTCCTGCAGGTGCTACTTTTACAAAATTAATTGCTCCTGCGGTAACAGGTCTTGGTTTTTTAGATGCTGTAAGTGATGCTGATCTTATTGCTTTATCCGACCCAAACGATACTGATGGGGACGGAATAAGCGGCAAACTACATTGGAAAAATATTCCTGATTATGTTCAGCTTAGACCCAATAGTATAACTCAAAATGGAATGTATATTACCCGTTTCGGAAAAAAAGGAGCTGCTTATGATTTATTGCAACAAACAGCCGAAGCCTATAATCAAGATATAGGAATCACTTCATTATTTGAACCTATTGACACGTATAGTAGCTTGAAGTTTTCCCCAGAAGTTGATGCTCAAACCGTACACGATGTAGTATTTTACTTAAAAACGCTAAAAGCACCATTGCGTAGAGATGAGAATGATGTAGGTGTTTTGGCAGGAGAACAAATTTTTACCCAAATAAACTGTGCAAGTTGTCATATTTCTACTCTACAAACAGGATATTCTCCAATTGAGGTTTTATCGTTTAAAACATTTTTTCCCTATACAGATTTATTACTTCACGATATGGGAACAGAATTAGATGATGGATATACGGAAGGAAAAGCCTTAACTTCCGAATGGAAAACACCTGCACTTTGGGGACTTGGTCTGTCCGAAAATTCGCAAGGAGGAAGCTACTTTCTACTTCACGATGGACGTGCTACAAGTATAGAAGAAGCCATCTTGCTTCACGGAGGAGAAGCCGAGCAATCAAGAAACAGTTATCAGCAACTTTCTGAAACAGAGAAACAACAATTAATTAAGTTTTTAGAATCATTATAATGGAACGGAGAAAATTTATTAAATCCTGTTGCTATACCGCTATTGGTATTCCAACTTTAGCAACAATCTTGCAGTCGTGTGGAGCTATTTATTATGCAACTGCAACAAAAGATGCAAATCGATTGGTAATAAAAAAATCAGAGCTCTGGCACATTAAACCTGCCGGCCGGACAGGCGAGAAAGAAAAAAAAATAAACCGATCCTTTGTTTTGGTTAAAAC
>JAKITG010000071.1 GCA_021648195.1 Flavobacteriaceae bacterium
TGGTCAGTAACAAGGCAAAAAACGTAGTTATAGCTATAGCTAAAATGAGATTTTTTAACAGGGCAGAGCGTTAAAAAAATGTCCAGTGGACTATTTTTAGCGATGAGCCAGCTGGCGTGTTGGCAAGGCAAAAGAACAAGACAAAATGTACAGGTTATTTTGTAACAAGCCCTAAGAGTAAGGAAAAAATCTTGTGTAGAATATTGGGTTATAGAGCCTTAATATTTTAACCTGTCGTGCAATGATTTAAGATAAAAAGATGCTCATGTCACTTGATAATCAGCAAATTATTTTATCTATTAAACATAAACAGTTTAAATGCAAATTACAAAAGAATCAAAAAGAGTACAAAAAACAGTCTTATGTTTTTAGAAAGAAAAGAAAATATTTTTACAATAATTAAAATTTTATTTTTTACTTTGTTACCAATTGAAAATAGGTAGAATGCGAAAACTAAAAAATAGCGAATTAGGTAGGTTAAATGTTGAAGAGTTTAAATCAACTACAAAAATTCCACTAATTATTATTTTAGATAATATTAGGAGTTTAAATAATATTGGTTCGGTTTTTAGAACAAGCGATGCTTTTTTGATAGAAAAAATTTATCTCTGCGGTATTACTGCAAAACCACCACACAAAGAAATTCATAAAACAGCATTAGGTGCAACCGAATCGATTGAATGGGAGTATGTAAAAGATACTTTGAAATTAATTGAAAGATTAAAAAATTCAAAAGTTAAAATTATAAGTATTGAACAAGCAGAAAATAGTACGATGCTACAAGATTTTAATATTTTGGAGAATCAAAAGTACGCTATAGTTTTTGGAAATGAAGTTAAAGGTGTGCAACAGGAAGTAGTTTCTGCTTCTGATTTTTGTGTTGAAATTCCGCAATATGGAACAAAACATTCACTTAATATTTCGGTAAGTTGTGGTGTTGTTCTTTGGGATTTGTTTAAAAAAATGAAATTATAATATGGATGATTTAATATTTTATACAAAATTTGGTTTTACCCATGTTTTAGATTGGAATGCATACGATCATGTGCTATTTTTTATTGTATTAACCATTTTTTATTCGTTCAAAGATTGGAAAAAAGCCTTAGGTTTAATTACTTTTTTTACAATTGCCCATACACTTACCTTACTATTATCTGCCTATAATTTTATATATATTAAGCAAGAAGTTGTTGAATTTTTAATTCCGTCAACTATATTACTAACAGCAATTTATAATATAATTTTTGTAAAAAAATCTTTTAAAAATTTTAAAATTTCATTTTTATTTGCCTTTTTTTTCGGATTAATTCATGGTTTAGGATTTTCGAGTTCAATTAGAATACTTATTGATGATACAGAAGATAAATTATTACCCATATTAGAGTTTGCAATGGGTATAGAAATTGCTCAAATTATAGTTGTACTATTCATATTTTTATTCAATTTTATCATATTAAATGTTTTTAAAAGAAAAAAGAGAGATTGGATAATTATTATATCCTCAATAACTATTGGAATAGTTATTCCTATGCTAATAGAAAGAAAATTTTGGTAATTTTTTAACAGCTTTAACTTTAAAGTTAACTATTTTAGCTCTCTTGTAAGAAGGAGATTAAACAAACCCTTAATGATAGATAAAAAACAACGAAAATATGATATTGCCTATTTAAAAATGGCAAAAGAATGGGCAAAACTATCACATTGTAATCGCAAGCAAGTTGGAGCTTTAATCGTTAAAGATAAAATGATAATTTCTGATGGGTATAATGGTTCACCTACTGGATTTGATAATTGCTGTGAAGATGAAAAAGGAAATACCAAATGGCATGTATTACATGCAGAAGCCAACGCTATTTTAAAGGTCGCCAATTCAACACAGTCATCAAATGGATCAACATTATATTTAACCTTATCACCTTGCAAAGACTGTAGTAAATTAATACTTCAAGCAGGAATTAAAAGAGTTGTTTATGCAAAAGCTTACAAAGATTTATCTGGAGTAGATTTTTTGAAAATTGCCAAAATTGAAATTTTAGAACTTTCTTTAAATGACTAAAAAAACTAAAATATATCTTCCATTATTATTATCCATTGCAATAGCTATTGGAATATTTATAGGGAGCTCATTAGATTACAAAAAGAAAACGATTACATTTTTTGGAGGAACTCCTCAAGAGAATAAAATTAAACGTTTGATAAATTTTATCCAATATGAATATGTTGACGAAGTTGATACTGATAGTTTATTAGATGGAACTATAAAAAATATGTTGAAAAAATTAGACCCTCATTCTGTATATATTCCAGCAAAAGAACAGGAAGGTATTGCAGAAACTATGAATGGAAAATTTGTAGGAATTGGGATTCAATTTCGAATGTATAAAGATTCACTTACCGTAATTAAAGTATTAAAAAATGGACCTAGTGAGAAAGCAGGATTAAAAGCAGGTGATAGAATTTTGATTGCAAATAAGGATACTTTATATGGAAAAAATATAAATAGTGATTATATTTTAAAAACCTTAAAAGGCAAACCAAATACACAAGTTAATCTAAATATTTATAGAAAATCTGAAAATAAATCAATTCTGTTTACAATTATACGTGGAGATGTGCCTATAAAAAGTGTTGATGCATTTTATATGATAAATGATAATTTAGGATATATTAAAATTAACAAATTTGCTGCTACAACTTACGATGAATTTAAAGAAGCATTAGATTTATTATTGGAAGAAGGAATGAAAAAGTTGGTATTGGATTTACGTCACAATCCAGGTGGATATTTACAAGTAGCAACCGAGATTATTGATGAGTTCTTAGAAGATAAAAAATTGATTGTTTTCACTAAAAATAAAGGATTAAAAATTGATAATACTTATGCTACATCAAAAGGAGACTTTGAAGACGGGCATGTTTTTGTATTGATTAATGGAGCATCGGCATCGGCAAGCGAAATAGTAGCTGGAGCATTACAAGATAACGACAAAGGAACAATTGTTGGGCGACGATCTTTTGGAAAAGGATTGGTACAACAAGAAATGAATTTAGGTGATGGCTCTGCAGTTCGATTAACCGTTTCTAGATATTATACGCCTACAGGTCGCTCAATACAAAAACCATACAATCATAGTGGAAATGATGAATATTTTAACGAATTTGAAAAAAGGTATATTCATGGAGAATTAATGAGTATTGATAGTATTAAAGTTGTAGATTCTTTAAAATTTGTAACTCCAAAAGGAAAAATAGTTTATGGAGGAGGAGGTATTATTCCTGATGTTTTTGTTTCAATTGATACGACAAATTATTTCAATAGAGGGCATTATAGAAGTTTAAATGACTTTGTTTTTAGTTATACTGATATCTATAGAAGTGATTTTAAGGATATTACTTTAAATTATTTTTTAGAAAAATATTATAAAAATCATGAATTGTTTGAAAAATATTTGAAAAGTATTCCAAAAGTACATCTCGGTTTGAATTTAAAAGTGACTCCACTAGAAAAACAAAGTATAAATACTTATTTAAAGGCTTTATTTGTAAGAGAACTGTTTAATGACAACACCTTTTATAAAGTTTTTAATAAGCATGATAAAATGCTTGAAGAAGTTATAAGGTTAGATAGAAGGTTATCCTATTAATGAATAGAATCAAGACCGTTGCAAAATCTATTTTTAGCTTATTTGCTAGTTCACACCTAATCTAAGACTGTTGCAATATTGAGTAAAATTAAGATTTAAAGCTTTTTTACTTCAAATTATTTCCTTCTCTAAAAAATTTAAGTCCTCATAAACAAAAGTTTACTGCGAGTTAAATTTTTATCGAGCGTCGTACTTCTTTGTCAAAAGAGCTTTTGCAACGGTCTTAATCTGACTTACTATTTTATAATTACCTAGATTCAATTGCTAATGCAAGTTTTTGATAAGGGCTTTCACCAATGTTGAAATTTATTTTTATAATGTCGTATAATTGAATTAAACAATCTCAATGCGACATTATGATGTTAAATTGGTATTAAATGAATATCACAAAAAAACATGTTTTCTAAACTATTTTAGCAAGATATAATCCTAAAAAAACAGCAGCAATTCCTAAAATAACTGAAATTGCCATATAAGGTAAGAAACTAAAATAATCGCCATTTTTGACATACAGATGGTTTTCGTAGGCAAAGGTTGAAAAGGTAGTAAAACCACCACAAAAGCCTGTGGCTAATAGTAAAGAATGATTTTCTGATAAAGATCCCGATTTAGACATATATCCAAAAATTAAACCGATAAATAAACTTCCCAATACATTTGCTATCAATGTACCAAAGGGTATGGTATTTTCAAGGTTATTTAATTTTAAGCTTAATAAATATCTTGCTACACTACCTAAGCCTCCACCTATAAAAACCAAAAATGCTTGTTTCATTCTTAAAAATTAAAATTCTTATAATTCAACTTCATCTGCATCAACCCAACTCCACTTACCTATAATGGTTCCTTTACTTATAGTTACAATACCAGGGTTGGATCTTATAATTGTTTTAAGCGTTGTTTCATCACAAAAAATTAGATCAAAATCAAAACCGTACTCTTTTTTGAGTTGTAAATAATCTTCTTCTGTTGAAGCCGAAAAACAATAAACTGTATATCCGTTTTGTAAGGCTTTATCACTAATTTCTTTTATTTTAGTTAAACCTTTTTTAGTCGATTTATTTAAATTATAAGCAACGATTAGCATCAATTTTTCTTTCTGCATTAATAAATCTGTAATATCATCGCCTTCTCTTTCCATAGTAAAATCATGAATTGGAGGAACGTAACCTTCGTCAAGAATCTTTGTCTTTCTGTCAACAAATGTTGCTCCTTCAATATTCCAAGGTTTTTCTTCGGTAGTAAATATTTTATCTTCACCGTTGACATGGTAAGTCCAAGTATCTTCAAAAACTGCTTTTGGAGCATTTTCTGGAATCAACATTCCTTCTGGAATATTCTTCCCAACAGCATAAGCTCTAAAATCAATTAATGGCAAATGTTTAAGTACATGATAGGTAATAAAAACAAAAGCCAATAATGAAACTAGCGAGACTCTTTCCACAAAAACTTCTGATAAAATAGGTTGAATATTATAAACTCTTATAATTAGATATACAATTAAAGCAATTAAAATTATGTTTTTATAAAAGGTCTCCCAAGGAGTTAGTTTAATAGCATCGCCAAAACAGCCACAATCTGTAACTTTATCATAATAAGCAGAATACCAAGTTAAAAATAAAAATATTAATGTAATAATTAATAAACTCCAAACAGTAATTTTAGGTTTACAACCGATTAATAGTGTTACTCCAAGCATAATTTCGGCAATAATCAATACGATAGAGAATTGTAATGCATACGGACTTAAAAACTCCAAATTCAATACATCTGCACCAAAATATTCTTCAAATTTATATGCCGATCCCAAAGGATCTACCAATTTAACAAAACCTGAAAAAATAAATGTTACTGAAACAAGTAATCTGGCGATATGTGTAAGTATATTCATTTTTAATTATCTATTTTCTTCATCAATTAAAATTAAAGCAAAGGCAGCGTAATTTATCATGTCTTGATAGTTTGCATCAATACCTTCAGAAACTAAGGTTTTTCCCTCATTATTTTCAATTTGTTTAACACGAAGTAATTTTTGTAAAATCAAATCTGTTAATGAACTTATCCTCATTTCACGCCATGCTTCACCATAATCATGATTTTTATTTTCCATCAATTGTTTGGTTTCCATCGCATGTTTATCATATAGTTTTGTAGCAAAACTTACATCTAAATCTGGCTGATTGACAACACCTTTTTCAATTTGAATCAATGCCATGATAGCGTAATTTATAATTCCAATAAATTCAGGAATCTCATCTTCATCGACTTTTCTTGTAATATTTTCTTGTAATTGGCGAATTCTTTGTGCTTTGATAAAAATTTGATCTGTTAAAGAGGGTATTCGTAAAATACGCCATGCGCTACCATAATCACTCATTTTTTTAACAAAAAGCGATCGGCATTTAGCCATTATTTTATCATATTGCTGGGTCGTTTTATGCATGTAAAAGTGTTATGTATGGTAATTTATTATTAATAAACAATTCTCTATAGTTTACCGAAACGAATTTATAAAAATCTTGTGATATAATAGTATGGGTTTGTTTATTTTTGTAAAATCTATTTATAATAAAAGTGCTACGTTTGAAAAGAATAGCTGTTTTTTGTGGTTCAAGTATGGGTTTTAATTCTATTTATGCAGATGAAGCTAAAAAATTAGGTCAATATTTTTTAAAGAATAACATTGCTCTAATCTATGGTGGAGGAAAAATTGGTTTGATGGGGATTATTGCTGATACTATTCTAGAAAAAAATGGTGAAGTAATTGGTGTAATTCCACATTTACTTCGTCATAAGGAGGTTGCTCACAGTAATGTAACTCAAATGATAGTTACAAAAAAAATGTCGAAGCGAAAAGTGAAAATCAGCAAATTGGCTGATGGATATATCGCTTTGGCTGGTGGATTTGGAACTTTAGATGAACTTTTTGAAGCCTTAACTTTAGGTCAGTTAGGCGTTGAAAATAAGCCTATTGGCATCTTGAATACCAACGGATATTTTAAATATACACTACAACAATTGGATATAATGGTAAAAGAAGGTTTTTTAAAACAAACCAATAGAGATATGTTATTGATTAGTCAAAATGTTGAAGAATTGATGCACAAAATGAGTAATTATACAGCACCAAAAATGAGTAAAATTATTAATACTGTTGCAAGTAAATGAACATAAATTGTAAAGGAAAAATTATTGATTTATCCATACCAAAAGTTATGGGAGTTTTAAACTTAACACCCGATTCTTTTTTTGATGGAGGCAAATATAATTCTGATAAAGAAATTTTATTACAAACTGAAAAAATGCTTACAGAGGGAGCTACATTTATTGATATCGGAGCTTATTCTTCTCGACCTAATGCAAAACATATTGAAGAGAGTGAAGAATTATCTAGATTAATCTCCAATTTAGAAATGATAATTCGAGAATTTCCTAATGTATTAATTTCAATCGATACATTTAGATCTAAAATTGCTAAACATTGTATTGAAGCTGGAGCATGCATGATAAATGATGTTTCGGGTGGAAACTTAGATTACCAAATGTTTGAAACTATTGCAAAACTACAAGTTCCTTATATTATCATGCATATGCAAGGTACGCCACAAACTATGCAAAAAAATACAACTTATATTCATTTGCTCAATGATATTATTTTTTATTTTTCTAAAAAAGTAAACGATTTAAGAGCATTAGGTGTCAATGATATTATTTTAGATATTGGTTTTGGTTTTAGTAAAACCTTAGATCAAAATTATAAATTACTCAATAAATTAAATCTATTTTCAAAATTTGAAATACCTATTTTAACGGGTATTTCTAGAAAATCTATGCTTTATAAATATTTAGATATTTCTCCTATAGAAGCTTTAAATGCAACCACTGTTGCTAATACATTAGCTATTCTTCAAGGAACAAATATTTTAAGAGTACATGATGTAAAAGAGGCTGTACAAGCTGTAAAAATTATTCAAAAAATAAAAGGATTATAAATGAAAGATAAAGCTTTACTCTATACAATTATTTTAGCATTCTTTTTTATAAGTTGTGTAAAAAAAGAGGTTCAATTGCCTATTATTGAAATAGAAGGGATTCATGAAATTCAAAACCATTCTAGTATTTGGATTTTCTTTGAAACTGATAAACAGGATACTTTAGCCGTTTTAAATAAAAACAATAAATTACTAAATACACATTGGATTTACAATATTGACAAACGTTTACCTATGCATAAAATCGTTCCTTTATTACAAAAAATGCAGAAAAATAGAAATAAAGATTCTATGCATAAAAAAGAGGGGATGTTAAATTATTTTAGTTATGCAGATATTGCCTCAAATAACGTTTCACTGATAGACTTTAACCCTATTAAGTTTATTTCTTCAAAAAAGGAATCCGAAAATTCATTAAAAAATTTATCCGAAAATTTAACTCTAAAACTAGAAATTAGAGAAAATGGATTAATTTTAAATCAATTAGAAATTAAAACAGATCAGTTGATCCAAAAAATTAATAATTTTATCATCAATGATTCATTACCCAAACCTAAAATACTTTTATCATATAATGGAAATATTTCCTACCAAAATTATTTAAGTACAAAAGCGATTTTATCAAAAGCAAAAATAGAAGTTAACCAAACCGAGTATATTTTTAATTTAAAATAATTACATTTACAAAAACTACAATCCGTTGGATAATCTTAATTTTTTAGACCTTGGCTTTTTAGATATTTTAGATATTGTTTTAGTTGCTGTTTTACTTTTTTATATCTATAAATTAATAAGAGGTACTGCAGCTATCAATATTTTTATTGGAATTGCTATTATTTACCTAATATGGAAACTCACTCAAGCTCTTGAAATGGAGTTGCTTAGTGATATTTTAGGAAAATTTATTGGTGGTGGTTTTATAGCTTTGATAATTGTTTTTCAACAAGAAATTAGAAAATTTTTATTGATGCTTGGCTCTACAGACATTGCATCAAAAAAAGGAATTTCAAAACGGTTTAATTTTTTCAAATCAGAAGTTGTAGTAAATACTCATATCAATGAAATTGTGTCATTTTGCTTTGAAATGTCAACAATTAAAACTGGAGTTTTAATTGTAATTGGCAGAAACAATAGCTTAGAGATTGTAAAAATGACTGGTGATGCTATGCATATAGAAGTTAATAAACCTATTTTAAAAAGTATTTTTTATAAAAATAGTCCGCTACACGATGGTGCAATAATTATAGAAGATGATATTATTACTGCTACTCGAGTTATATTACCTATTGAAAATACGATTGAAATACCTGCCCATTTTGGATTGCGACATAGAGCAGGATTGGGAATTACAACTCGAACTGATGCTCTTGTTATTGTTGTATCTGAAGAAACAGGACAGATTTCTTATATCAATAATGGTGCTTTTATCTTATTTGAAGATGCCAATGATTTGATTGAAATTATACAAGAAGGCTTAGCGTATTAATCACATAATACTCAGGTTATTAGCAATTTTTAACTAGCTTTTTTCTGTGAAAACTGAATATTATACAAATTACTATAATACCCTTTCTTGTCTAATAATTGTTGATGGTTGCCTTGTTCAATAATTTTACCATCTTCCATTACAATAATTTTATCAGCTTTTTTAATCGTTACCAATCGATGTGCTATAATAATTGATGTTCTGTTTTTTGTAATTTTTTCGGTAGCATCTTGTATTAATTTTTCTGAATAAGTATCAATAGATGAAGTTGCTTCATCCAATATTAAAATACTTGGATTACTTACATAAGCTCTTAAAAAGGCAATCAATTGTCTCTGTCCAACAGATAGCATCACGCCTCTTTCCTTTACATTGTAATTGTAATTATTGGGCAAAGTCATAATAAAATCATGTATTCCAATTTCTTTGGCTGCTTTTTTAACTTGTTCTAATGTTATTGATTTATCTTTTAAGGTAATATTATTATAAATAGTATCAGAAAATAAAAATACATCTTGTAAAACCACTGCTATTTGATTGCGTAAGTCATTTAGTTTGTACTCGCTTATTAATGTTTTATCAATTTTAATTTCACCTTTATTAATATTATAAAAACGATTGAGTAAATTGATAATTGTTGATTTTCCAGCACCAGTTGTACCAACAATCGCTACTGTTTCTCCTGATTTTACTTCAAATGAAATACCTTTAATTACTTCTTCATTTTTAACATAACTAAAATGAACATCCTCAAAAGAAACTTCTCCTTTTAAGGAATTTGTATTGATTTTTCCAAGGTCTATTTCTGTTTCATTTGTGTCAATAATTTTAAAAACTCTATCGGCAGCAACCATACCCATTTGTAGCGTATTAAACTTATCTGCAATTTGTCTTAACGGACGAAATAACATCTGGTTCATCATAATAAAACTAATGATTGCACCTGGTTTTATTGTATTGTCAGCAATTGCACTTAAGCCTCCATACCATACAACCAACCCTATTGCAATGGACGGTAATACTTCCGCTAAAGGGAAAAATATAGAATTATACCAAACTGTTTTTATCCAAGCTTTTTTGTGTTTATCATTAATAGACTTAAACTTGTCATATTCAATTTTTTCGCGAGAAAACAATTGAATAATTCGCATACCTGTAATCCGTTCCTGTACAAAACTATTTAAATTTGAAACTTCTGTTCTTACTTCTTGAAAGGCTGATTTCATTGCTTTTTGAAAAACTTTTGTTGCAAATATTAATATGGGTAAGATTGAAAAAACAATCAAAGCCAATTTCCAATTCATCCAAAGCATTACTCCTGCAATAACTATCATTTTTAATAAATCACTAATAATCATAAACAGACCTTGTCCAAAAACACTCGATATTGTTTCTAAATCAGACACAACTCTTGTAACCAATTTACCTACAGATGATTTGTTAAAATATTTCATT
>JAKITG010000072.1 GCA_021648195.1 Flavobacteriaceae bacterium
TTGTGATGGCGATGGAGTACCAAATGGAACAGAAATAACAGATGGTACCGACCCTAAAGATTCATGTAGTTTAGTCATTACAAGTCAAAGTGGAACACCAGATGCCGCATGGAATGCCGCCGATTGTGATGGCGATGGTAATCCGAATTTATCAGACCCAAATCCATTAGTAGTAACCGCAGTTGACGATGTATTTACAGCTCCTTTCGGAAGACCAACTACAACAAATATTTTAACAAATGATGATTTCATGCCAGGAGCAAATACCAGTATTACAGATTTAGGTACAGGTACAGCATCAGGTACAATAAGTTTTGATTCTACAACAGGAGAAGTAACCTATACTCCTTTAGATTCAGAATTAGATACAGACGTAACTATTGAGTATCAAGTATGTAATACTGATTCTGATATATGTGATACCGCAACAATTACAATTACAGTGAATAACCCAGATTCTGATGGTGACGGGGTACTTGATACACAAGAAGAAATAGATGGTACAGATCTAAATGATCCATGTAGTTATAATGTAAATAGTCAAGTTATTGCTGATATATCTGAGGCATGGAATGTAATAGACTGTGACGGCGATAGTGTTACGAATGGTACAGAAATTACTGATGGAACCAATCCTGTTGAACCTTGTGATTTTGATACTAATAGTAGAACTTTAGAGCCTACTGCAGCATGGAATGCGATGGATTGTGATAATGATAGTGTATCTAACGGGAATGAAGATGATTTAGATACAGATAATGATGGTACACCTGATTATTTTGATTTTGATGATGATGGTGATGGAATTCCAACGATAGAAGAAGATGCTAATGGTGATGGAGATTTAATAAATGACGATTGTGATAATGATTTTATTCCAGATTTTCTTGATTCAGATGTATGTAAAATTGAAATACCTACACTTTTTACACCCAATGGAGATGGTGTAAATGATGTATTTGAAATACCGAATCTAGCAAGTTTACATCCAGATTTTGAAATGAAAATTTTCAACCGATGGGGTAATATAGTTTACGATTATAAAAATAAAGGTAAATCTCAACCAGACTGGTGGGATGGTTTTTCAACAGGTAGAATGACACTTAATAATGGTAAGATAGTGCCAACAGGAACTTATTTTTATACTATTAATTTAAAAAATGGAAATAAAGAGCCTCAATCAGGTTGGATATATTTAAACAGATAACGAAACAAATATAAAGAGTTGAAAAGTATTTTACTTTTTTTAGAAAAATATAAATTTATGAAAAATATTAAATTATTCTTAGTATTGATAATCATCTTATTATCAATTGATTCCTATAGTCAGCAAGATCCACAATACACACAGTATATGTATAATATGAATGTGTTGAATCCCGCCTACGCAGGCTCAAAAGGAACCTTAAGTATTGGTTTATTAGGTAGGCTACAATGGGTGAACATTGATGGAGCACCAAGAACATTTACAGTATCAGCTAACGCACCTATAGGTGAAAAAGTGGGTATAGGAGTTTCTGTAATTGTTAATGAAATAGGACCAGTAAAAGAACAAAATATTTATGCAGATATTTCTTATACTTTAGATGTTTCCGAACGAGGAAAATTAGCTTTTGGGTTAAAAGGAGGAGTTACACTTCATAATTTAGATGTATTGGCTTTAACAACGATTGACCCAAATGATCCATTAAATTTAGATCTTCAAAATAAAATATTTCCAAATTTTGGAGCAGGAGCTTTTTATTATACAGATAAATTCTATGTTGGCTTGTCTTTACCAAATATATTAGAAACAAAATATTTTGAAAAAAGTAATGGAGTGACTAAAGCTTCAGAAAAATCACACTACTTTTTAACAGGGGGTTATGTTTTTGAACTTTCAGAAATATTAAAGTTTAAACCATCAGTAATGGCAAAAGCAACAATAGGATCTCCGTTATCTGTAGATCTTTATTCAATGAAAGAATTGAATTAGAATCATCCTATAGATTAGATGATTCAATTAGTGGTTTAATAAATTTTGCAATAACGAAAACTTTCAGAATAGGTTACGCTTATGATTATACTACATCAAACTTAGGTGATTTAAACTCGGGTTCTCATGAAGTATTTTTGTTATGGGATGTTGATCTGTCTAGAGATCATGTAACATCACCAAGATTCTTCTAAATAAAACAATAAAAATTTACAGATGAAAATATATATAATTATAACCTTATTATTTTGTGCAAGTATTATCAATGCACAAACAACACCAGGAAAATATGCAATTAAAAATGTAAGTAGTGTCAATACAGATTATGCTGATTTTGGTACTTCTTATTTCGGAAAAGATAGTGTTATTTTTTCCTCACCAACAAAGAGAAAAATGATTAGAAACATTTGGAAACCAAATGAACAACCTTATTTAGATTTATATTTAGGTAAAATAGGAGAAGAAGGAGATATTGTAGGGAAACAAAAAGTAAAAGGAAATGTAAATACCAAATATCACGAATCTAATGTAGTGTTTACAGAAGATAGGAAAACGGTTTATTATACAGGGAATAATAATTATCAAGATGAAGTTAAAAATGATACTACAGGTACATTGCGTTTACAATTATACAAAGCAAAAGTAATGCCTGACGGAAAATGGGAAGATGTAGAAAAATTACCTTTTAATAATAATCAATTTTCTACAGGTCATCCAGCTTTAAGTAAAGATGGTAAAAAATTGTACTTTGTTTCGGATAGACCAGAGTCTATTGGTAAAACAGATATTTATGTTGTAGATATCAACGATGATGGGTCGTATAGTTCTCCAAAAAATTTAGGAAAAAAAATCAATACAGTAGAAAAAGAAATGTTTCCTTTTATAGTTGATGATATTATTTATTATTCTTCCGAAGGACATAACAGTGCAGGAGGTCTTGATGTTTTTGCTAATAAAATGTATGATACAACAGTTTCAAGATATTTAAATATTGGTGAACCAATAAATAGTACATTCGATGATTTTTCTTTTATTTTGAAGGATGGAAGGGGTTATTTATCCTCAAATAGAGAAGAGGGAATAGGAGGCGATGATATTTATAGTTTCTTAATTGATGAGCCTCTTTATATAAAATGTACACAACAAGTTATGGGTGTTGTTAAAAACAATCATACACAAGAAGTTTTAGCAGGTGCAGAAATTAAATTATTAGATAAAGAAGGGAAAGTTTTAGAAACGGTAACTTCAGATAAAAATGGTGTTTATCATTTTACAGTTAATTGTAATTCAACTTATAAAATTACTGGAGATAAAACTAATTTTAAAGATGATGATGAAGGAATAATTACAGTTAATGATATAGTAGAAACACCTATTAATATTGCTTTAGCCTTAATGCCAGAAGTTATTGAAAATAAAATCAATATTGAAAATATTTATTTTGATTTAGATAAATCTAGAATTAGACCCGATGCTGCTGCCGAATTAGATAAACTAGTTCAGATTATGGAGGATAACCCAGAATTGATTATTGAAGCAACCTCACATACAGATTCAAGACAATCAGACACGTATAATAATAGATTATCTAGTAGAAGAGCAAAATCAACCCGTAGATATATTATTTCTAAAGGGATTAGTCGTAAGAGAATTACAGCCAAAGGTTATGGAGAAACACAGTTAACAAACAAATGTTCTGATGATGTTGAATGTACAGATGAAGAGCACCAAGCAAATAGGCGAACAGAGTTTATTGTTGTAGATTCAGAAAAATTAGATTAAGACTATTGCAAAAGCTTTTTTGACAAAGAAGTAATTCGAAGTAAAAAAGCTTTAAATTTTAATTTTGTTCAATATTGCAACGGTCTTAGATTCTGAAAATAGGAATATATATTCAAGTACAAAAAAGCACCCGCCTTTAGCGGATGCTTTTTTATGTTTTTTTAAGCTAGTTCTGTAACTATTAAGCCGATAGTAAAATTAGAATAAATAGAAAAAAATAGAGAATAAACACCAATATTTTCCTATTTATAGGGGTTTGGGTGTGTTTTACGAAAAAAACAATTTATAATTTTGCAAATATAGGAGTTACCTAGTTCTAGAAATTAGGACTTAAATGATGCTTAGCATAAAAGTTATCAATAATTTCAAGAACTTCATCAGCTGAATCAACAATAGTGAATAAATCAAGATCCTTTTCACTTACATTTTGATACTTTTTAAGCAAAGTAGATTTAACCCAATCCATCAATCCACTCCAAAATTCACTTCCAACCATTATGATAGGAAATTTACCTATTTTTTCAGTCTGAATTAAAGTTAGTGCCTCAAATAATTCATCTAAAGTTCCAAAACCTCCTGGTAATGCAACAAATGCTTGTGCATACTTAACAAACATTACTTTTCGTACAAAAAAGTAATCAAAATCTAAACTTTTATCCTTATCAATATAGGGATTGTCATGTTGTTCAAAAGGCAATTCAATATTCAAACCTACAGAAACACCACCACCTCTATGTGCACCTTTGTTACCAGCTTCCATAATTCCAGGGCCTCCACCCGTAATTACACCATAACCATGTTGGGTTAGTTTATAAGAAATATCTTCTGCTAACTTATAATATTTATCATCGGGTTTTGTTCTTGCAGAACCATAAACACTCACGCAAGGTCCAATTTTACTTAGTTTTTCATAACCATCAACAAACTCAGCCATAATTTTAAAAATAGCCCATGAATCATTGGTTTTTATTTCATTCCAAGTTTTTTGTTTTAGTTTTTCACGTATTTTTTTATCTTCGTTTGGAGTCATATCTTATATAATTTTATTTAGTAAAATTTTATAAATTTAGTTCTTTTTTTAAAAACGTAGCAGTATAACTATTTTTGTTTTTAATAATTTCTTCGGGTGTACCCGAACAAAGAATTTCACCACCTTTATCACCACCTTCTTTACCAATATCAATAATATAGTCACAAAGTTTTATTACATCTAAATTGTGTTCAATGATTAATACAGTATTGCCTTTGTTAGTTAGTTTGTTTAAAACATTCATTAAAACACGAATATCTTCAAAATGTAAACCAGTAGTGGGTTCATCTAAAATATAAAATGTATTTCCAGTATCTCTTTTTGATAACTCGGCAGCCAATTTAATACGTTGTGCTTCACCTCCAGATAACGTAGTAGATTGTTGACCTAAAGTAATATATCCTAAACCAACATCTTGTATAGTTTTTAACTTAATATATATATTAGGAATATTTTTAAAGAAATTTACCGATTCATTTATAGTCATATTTAGTACATCTGAAATAGATTTTCCTTTGTATCTAATCTCTAATGTTTCACGAGTAAATCTTTTTCCCAAACAAGTTTCACATTCTACCTCAACATCAGGTAAGAAATTCATTTCAATAACTCTAACACCACCACCTCTACAAGTTTCACATCGTCCATCTTTTACATTGAAAGAAAATCTTCCAGGCTTGTAACCTCTAATTAATGCCTCTGGAGTTTTTGCAAATAAACTTCTAATCTCACTAAATACTCCTGTATAAGTTGCGGGGTTTGATCGAGGAGTTCTGCCAATAGCCGTTTGATTAATGTCGATAACTTTATCAATATGTTCTAATCCTTTTATTGATTTATAGGGTAAAGGAATCTTTACAGCTTTATAGATATATTGGTTTAAAATAGGGTAGAGAGTTTCATTAATTAAAGTTGATTTTCCACTTCCAGAAACACCGGTAACACCAATTAATTTTGCCAAAGGAATTTTAAGAGTAACATTTTTTAAATTATTTCCCGTAGCTCCAGTTAAAATAATTTGTTTGCCGTTTCCTTTCCTTCTTTTTTTAGGAATTTCAAAGAATTTCTCACCGTTTAAATAGGCTGCAGTTAAAGTTTTTCCTTTTAACAACTCTTTTGGGGTGCCTATGCTAATAATCTCTCCGCCATATTTTCCTGCTTTAGGTCCAATATCAATTACATAATCTGAAGTAACCATCATATCTTTATCGTGTTCTACTACTAAAATAGAATTTCCTAAATCACGCAACCTTTTTAAGGAATGAATTAATTTTTGATTATCTCTTTGATGTAAACCAATACTAGGCTCATCTAAAATATACAAAACACCAACTAGCTGCGAACCAATTTGTGTAGCCAAACGAATTCTTTGTGCTTCGCCTCCAGATAAAGTTTTAGAACTTCTGCTAAGAGATAAATAATCCAAACCAACATCTAAAAGAAATTGAATTCTAGTTTTAATTTCTTTTATAATTTCAGAACCAATGATAAGTTGTCTTTCAGATAATTTATTAGAAATTTCAGCAAACCATTCCGATAATTGAACAATATCCATTTGTGTTAAATCGGCAATAGAATATTGATTGATTTTAAAGTTTAAAGCTTCTTTTTTTAATCGACCACCATTACAAGTTTTACAATTGACTTCATCCATAAAACCTTTAGCCCAACGTTTAATAGAGCTTGATTCACTATTGTTATATTGATTTAAAATAAAATTATTGATTCCTTCAAAATCAATCTCATAACTTCTTTTAACACCTAATTCTTTAGATTCAATATCAAATTTTTCTTGACCACCATTTAATATAATTTCAAATGCATTTTTAGGTATTTTTTTGATAGGATCAGAAAGAGAGAAAGAATATTTCTCTGCTATATATTCCAACTGTTTAAAAATCCATGAACTTTTTTGTTCCCCCAAAGGAGCTATAGCACCATTTTTTATAGATATTTTTTTGTTCGGAATTATTTTATCCAAATTGATTTCATAAACTTTTCCCAATCCATTACAGTTTTCACAAGCACCCTTTGGTGAGTTAAATGAAAAAGAATTAGGTTCTGGTTTTGGATAAGAAATTCCTGTAGAAGGACACATTAAATTCCGACTAAAATATCGAGGTTTATCAGTTGTATTAGAGTTGTGATTTACCACCATTAAAGTTTCATCACCATGATACATTGCAGTTATGATACTTTCAGACAGTCGTTTTTCTGATTTGCTGTCAATCAATAACCGATCAATAATAATTTCAATATCATGCGTCTTGTATCGATCCAATTGCATGCCCTTTACAATTTCTTTAATTTTTCCATCAATACGTACACGGACAAACCCTTGTTTTGAAATATTTTCAAATAACTCTCGATAATGTCCTTTTCTAGATTTAATTACAGGAGCAAGAATTATTATTTTTTCATTAGAATAGTCTTTTAAGATAAGTTTTTTTATCTGCTCATCATTATAATTAACCATTTTTTCATGAGTATTATAAGAATAAGCGTCTCCAATACGAGCAAACAATAACCTTAAAAAATCATAAATTTCAGTAATCGTTCCAACGGTAGATCTCGGACTTTTACTTGTCGTTTTTTGTTCAATGGCAATAACTGGAGATAAGCCGTCAATTTTATCAACATCAGGTCTTTCTAATCCGCCCAAAAATTGACGCGCATAAGCTGAAAAAGTTTCAATATATCTTCTCTGACCTTCAGCATAAATAGTGTCAAAAGCTAATGATGATTTACCACTACCACTTAAACCAGTAATTACTACTAATTTATCTCTAGGTATTTTAACATCAATATTTTTTAAGTTATGAACTCTAGCTCCTAAAATCTCAATATACTCCTGTTTGTTTACCATAAATAATTCTAGAAAAACAGCAAATTTAAACAAATTGATTTTAAAAATATAATAAAGTGCAAATGTATAAAGTAAAACTTTCAACTTTTAACTTCAAACTTTTAACTTTATTTAATAAATTGCGACATAAATCATAGTTAATGAAATTTATTCACGCCATTCGTCATTATTTTGAAGTCAGAGGGTTTGATGTATCCTCAAGATTTGCTGATAAATTAGGAATAAGAACAACCAATGTTAGATTATTTTTTATTTATATTTCCTTTGTTACTGTAGGCTTATCATTCGGATTGTATTTGACTTTAGCTTTTCTATTACGATTAAAAGATATGATTTATACCAAACGAAGTTCAGTTTTTGATCTATAATAAATGAATGTATTTCAATCAAAATTATATAAGGCAGCTTTTCTATTTTTTTTGGTAATAGTTATAGGTGTGATTGGTTATATGTATTTATCTCGCGACTCTTTTGTAGATGCATTGTATATGACAGTAATCACTGTATCAACAGTTGGTTTTGGAGAGTTACATCCATTAAATGAAAATGAGAAAATATTTACAATTTTTCTAATTTTAACAAGTGTTATTACTTTAGCTTATGTAGCTTCTGTTGTTACTGAATATATTGTTAGTGGAGAATTATTTGAAAAATTAAAATTTAAGAAAGTGCAAAATAAAATCGAAAAATTAAAAAAACACACTATAGTATGTGGGTATGGTAGAAATGGCAAGCAGGCAGTTTCTAAACTAAAAAAGTTCAATAAAGAAGTCGTTATTATTGAGAATGACGATGAGTTAATACAAGAAATAGAAAATGAAAACCTACTATATGTAAAAGGAAATGCCACTAAAGATGAAGTGTTGATGAAAGCTTATCTAAAAAATGCGTCAAGTTTAATAACTACGTTGCCTTCAGATGCCGATAATCTTTATGTTGTTTTATCTGCAAGGCAATATAATAAAGAATTGAGGATTGTTAGTAGAGCTTCAGATGATTCCTCAGACTCTAAACTAAGAATAGCTGGAGCAGATAATGTAATTATGCCTGATAAATTAGGTGGAGATCATATGGCCTCATTGTTGGTTACGCCAGACATTGTTGAATTTGTTGACATGCTTTCTGTTGCGTCTAATGACTCAACACATTTAAGAGAAATTTTTGTTGATGATTTACCCAAAGAGTTTTTAGAAAAATCTATTCATGATTTAGATTTACGAAAAAAAACAGGATGTTCAATCATTGGTTTTAAAACTCCAGAATGTGAATATATTATTAATCCTGATGCTGATACAAAATTACTAAAAAATACAAAATTGATTATTTTGGGTGATGCAAATCAAATCGAAAAACTTAATAAACTATTTTAATGCTACAAAAAATTATAATTACAGGAAGTAACGGTTTGCTAGGGCAAAAATTAGTTAAACTTCTGTCGTCAAAAAAAAAGTATCAAATCCATGCTTTATCTAGAGGAGAAAACCGCTTAAACAATAAAAAAGGATATGCCTATTATAGTATAGATATTACAGATAAAGAAAAATTAACCAATCTAATTCATCAAATACAACCCCACTACATTATAAATACAGCTGCAATGACCAATGTTGATGCTTGTGAGTTGCATCAAAAAGAATGCGATACTATTAATGTAGATGTAGTTAAAAGGATAGTTGATATTTGTAAGGATAGTAATATTCATTTGATTCATCTTTCAACTGATTTTATTTTTGATGGAGAAAAAAAAGGAAACTATACCGAAAAAGACAAACCAAAGCCATTAAGTCATTATGGACTTTCAAAATTAAAATCAGAAAACATTATTATAAAATCAAATATAAAATACACAATTTTACGCACAGTATTAGTATATGGAACTGTTGACAGAAATAATAGAAGTAATATTGTACTTTGGGTTAAAAATTCAATAGAAAATAAAAAGAAAATTAATGTTGTAACAGATCAATATCGAATGCCAACCTATGCAGAAGATTTAGCAGAATCATGTTTGCTTGTAATTAAAAATAATGCTTTAGGAGTGTATAATGTTTCAAGTAATGAATTGATGAGTATATATGATATAGCAAAAGCAATAGCAAAAACTTTTAAATTAGATACAAGTTATATTAAACCGATAGAAACTTCTAAATTAAATCTGCCCGCTAAACGCCCATACAAAACAGGATTCAATTTAAATAAGTCAATAAGTCAATTGAAATTACCATCTTATTCCTTTACAGAAAGATTACAAGTTTTTAAAAATCAACTAGATAAGGATTGATTCTTTTTTAGATATGTGTATTCTGTTAAATTGTTAACAACTTTGGTGTTGTTTTTGTTTTTTGATATGTAATTTTATACTACATTTGCAGTCCCAAAATATTGGGAAGTTCCTTAATTAGAATTACGGTTTAATATTTTCCAAATAAAGATTGATTTTTATTTGTTGGGAATAAAAAAGGGTTGTAGTTTTGCACTCGCTTTTCGAGGATATTTGGAGAAAGGATATGATAGAGGGTTATTGAGAGGGGATTTATAAGTTCATTGAAAATATTGAAAAATTGACAGCGTAAATAGAGTAAAACACTTGTTTGATTCTTAGGAATCTAACCAAGAAATTTTTTTTGAGACCTTCATCGGAAAATTATAAATTTATACGATGAAGAGTTTGATCCTGGCTCAGGATGAACGCTAGCGGCAGGCTTAACACATGCAAGTCGAGGGGTAACAGGGAGAGCTTGCTTTCTGCTGACGACCGGCGCACGGGTGAGTAACGCGTATACAATT
>JAKITG010000073.1 GCA_021648195.1 Flavobacteriaceae bacterium
GACCAGAATTACTCTATACAAAAACGCAAAGTAACTACAACTATGAAGGTTTTAAATCGGGTTTATCCATCAATAAAATTGATGTACCTATACTGCTTGGTTTAGAAGTTTTTAATTTCGGTAGAGTATTCTTAGGACCATCTTTTCAATATATTTTGAATACCGAACTATCTGATTCTGGCTTTTTTGATGAAGTGAAAGAAGTTGGTTCTAAAGATTTTTCTTTAGGAGCTCAATTCGGAATAGGTGTTGAATTTGGCAAACTAGGTGTTGATTTAAGGTGGGAAAGAAGCTTAACAAATACAGAAACCGATTATATAGGCAGACTTCTCAATGAAAATCTTAATGAAAAAGTGCAAGTTGATACACGTTCTCAACAGTTTATATTAAGTATTTATTATAAATTTCAATAGTAGAACCCTTTGAGTAACCCTCTTATAAAAAATCGAAAAAGGCTTTTAACACTTTATCATTAATAGTATTGGGTGTAAATATTTCGAGTAATTTTGGCTTATTTGATTTGTTATAAAATAACTTTAGTTGATTTTTTACTTCATCATTATTTTTAGCAAAAGCATACTCAAATCCAAACATATTGCATAAGTTAGAAGCATCTAAATTATGCGGTGTTTCAAAATAATTTAGCGCATTTGTTGATTTTGGACCAGGAATAAACCTAAAAATTCCCCCTCCTGAATTATTAATTAATATAATTCTAAAATCATTTTTTATATAATTATTCCACAAAGCATTGCTATCATAAAAAAAACTAATATCTCCTGTAATTAAAAGAGTCTGTCTTCTTTCAATATATGCGGCACCTAAAGCTGTAGAAGTACTTCCTTCAATACCACTAGTTCCTCGATTACAAAATACATGAAAATTTTTATTCAAATTAAACAATTGAGTATACCTAATAATAGAACTATTTGCCAATTGTAAATGTATATTATTTTGCATCTGTTTAAAAATACTATCAAAAACCTGCAAGTCAGAATATTCTACTTTACTCAAATATTTATGGTGATTGATCTCTCTCTCAGCTTTAATTTGCAACCATTTTTGTTGATACTGTGATGAATTTTCAACAACTAAATTCAGCATTAAAAACTGACTAAAAAATAATTGTGAAGAAACTTTAAAGTGATGATTTAAACAATGAAATGTATCAGGAGAACTATATTTGTCAATATGCCAATGGTGTTTTGGTTGGTGTTTTCGTAAGAATTGTTTTACTTTTTTAGAAACAATCATTCCGCCTAAAGTGAGTAAAATATCAGGTTTTAGTTGCTCAAAATTTTCTTCTTTAAAAGGAATAATAACTTTATCTATACTATTTATAAACTTATCATGACAAACATTTGATGTGGTTTCTATCAATACAATTACCGATTCGTCTTTGATAATTTTATTGAGTTGAAGCTGTAATAATTCATCAGGATAATTTGTTCCTATAAGTATCATTTTCTTAGAGGAATCATTCCAAATATTTACAAATTTTTGAAGTTCATCAATATCTAAAGGAACTTCTTCTAATAAAATATTTTCTTTCTTAGCATTGAAACCTTCTAATTCATTTACAGTTTCATATAAAGGTTCATCAAACGGAACATTAATATGTATGGGTCCATTTTTACAAATTACAGTTTGTAAAGCTTTATCAATAAGTTTGTTATTAACTAAGTTTTTTTCTGCATCATCGGTATCTATTAAATTTGCACTAAATAAAATATGATTTTGAAACACATTTTCTTGTCTAACTGTTTGTCCGTCACCTATATCAATTAAATATTTAGGTCTATCGGCAGAAATAATTACTAACGGAATATTACTGTAAAAAGCCTCTGCAACAGCGGGATAATAATTTAACAAAGCAGATCCTGAAGTACAAACAACCGCAACTGGATTTTGTGTTTGCTGAGCAATTCCTAAAGCAAAAAAAGCAGCACTTCGCTCATCAACAATACTTATTGCATTAATATTAGGATGATTGGAAAAACCAATAGTTAGTGGAGCATTTCGAGAACCTGGAGAAATTATAACATTTTTAATATTATATGTAATACAATGCTGTATAATTGCTTGGGCGAGTTTATTTTTTGGGTATTGCTGCATTCAAAAATTTGATTGAAAATACAAATGTACACAAAGAGAGATTCAAGTTGAAATTAAATCTTTCATTTGAGGTGAAATTTATTAAATAATTACAAAATAGTTTACAATAATACCAGTTTAACACCAAAACACTCGATATAAATCATTTACTCATTTCTTTTTTATTATTTTTTAAAGGAATTCGTGATGTGCTACGCAGTTCTATTTCCATTTTTTGTCGTTAAAAATTCTTTCCATAGCTACGGCTATGAAAAGAATTTTTGCCTAAAAAAAGAAAAATATAACTTAATTTATCGGGCGTTTTGAAATTAAATTGATATAACTAGATTTAAGTGAGCAGTAACCAAAAATTATTTTATGCATTTGTAGGCTTCCCTAATTAGAGTCGCTTAGTTTTCTAATTTTATCAAATTTATTATTTTAAATTTTAAAAAGTATATTTCCTCTGCAAAAAAAATATTTCATAAAAATGATTAGAGATAAATTTCTAATAAATTTTTACATTGAGTTTATGTATATTTGCGGCATAAAATTTATGTTGTTTTGCATTAAATTATGCATTTAAAAATGAAAAAGTACAGTATCTTATTTTTAGTTATTTCTCAATTTACTTTTGGTCAAGCTTTTCGTAACTTTTCGAATGAGTTTTTGAATTTAGGAGTTGATGCTGCGGCCTTTGGAATGGGTAAAGCGGTAATTGCTTCTTCCCAAAATGTAAATTCAATTTATTGGAATCCCGCAGGATTAACCGCTGTAATCGATTATCAAGGGTCTTTAATGCATGCAGAATATTTTCAAGGCATTGGTAAATATGATTATATTGGTTTTGCAAAACCAATTGATGGAAGAAGTACTTTTGCACTTTCCTTAATACGTTTTGGAGTTGATGATATTTTAAACACAACAGAATTAATTGATAATCAAGGAAACATCAATTACAATAATATTAGTCTATTTTCGGCAGCAGATTATGCTTTTAATGTAGCTTACGCTCGAAAAATGCTTTTAAACAATTTAAGTTTAGGACTAAATGCAAAAATAGTTCATAGAAGAATAGGTGATTTTGCTTCTTCTTGGGGGTTTGGATTGGATTTTGGTTTACAGTATGAAACAGATAATAAATGGCGATTTGGCTTAATGTTACGTGATATAACAACAACCTTTAATGCATGGAGTATTGATCAAAATGAATTTGATAAAATTCAAAATGCAATACCTGGAGAAAATCAAACACAACCAGAAACACTAGAACTTACAAAACCTAAAGCTCAGCTAGGCGTTTCAAAATCATTTCCAATTTTTGGAGACTTTAATTTACTTACTGAAGTCGATTTAAATATGCGGTTTTCAGAAACTAATGATCTTATTTCTACTCCTTTTTTAAGTATTGATCCAGCAATTGGATTTCAAATTGATTATATTAATCTCGTTTTCTTAAGGGCTGGGGTAAATAATTTTCAAAATTTTACCGATTTTGATGAAAGTAAGAGCTTATCTATAGAACCCAGCTTTGGAGTGGGTTTTAAATATAAAGGTATTCAAATAGATTATGCCTTGGTAAATATTGGTGGAGCGAGTGGTACTTTATTTTCTAATGTTTTTTCAGTAAAGGTTGATTTCATTCATTTTAGGTAAATTATTCTCGCAGATTAAAATACACTAATTAAGTGCAGACAAACCAAAATCATCTGCGAATATTTGCGATATCTACGTGAATAACATAACTTACTCGCTGATTGCACAGATAAAATTAAAAACCTTGAAAAGACTATATATTTTATTACTTCTAATTCCTTTTATAGGTAAGGCGCAAACTATACAATTATCACAACAAGCAGAAATAAGTATTATAACCTGTGGTCCAGGACACGTAGATTTATATTCAACTTTTGGACATAGTGCTTTTAGAGTGCATGATATTACAAGTGATATTGATAGAGTTTATAATTATGGAACATTTAATTTTAAAACTCCTAATTTTTATCTAAATTTTGTTAGAGGTAAATTATTGTATGATCTGGGAGTATATAATTTTGATTTATTTTTAAGAAGTTACCATCGTGAAAATCGTTGGGTAAAAGGGCAAACATTAGATTTAAATCCAGAGGAGGTACAACAAGTTTTTAATTTCTTAGAAAATAATGCTAAACCTGAAAATAGATTTTATAAATATGATTTTTTCTTTGACAATTGCTCTACTCGACTCTATGATGTCTTAGATAATGTTTTAGGTGATAAATTAGTTTTTGAAAATAATTATGATAAAGAAAATTATTCTCATCGTGATTTAATTCAAAAATATTTAGGGAATTATCCATGGGGAGATTTTGGAATTGATTTGGCTTTAGGGTCAGTAATTGATAAAAAAGCAAACCCTAAAGATTACCTTTTTTTACCAGATTATGTATTTGATGCTTTTACTAAAATTAGAATTAAAGAAAACGGACTTGAAAAACCAATTGTAAAACGAACAGATGAGATATTATTGAAACAAGATAACCCAAAAATAAAAAAGAACCTTTTTGTACCAATTAATGTGTTTAGTATTATTGCATTGTTCATTATATACTTAACGTATCAAGATTTTAGAGGGGATAAAAGAAATAGAATTTTAGATTTTCTAATATTTATAATAACAGGTATTTTAGGACTTGTGATTCTTTTATTGTGGTTTGCCACAGACCATGCAGCAACAGCAAATAACTATAATATTTTTTGGGCATTTGTTCCTAATATCATTATAGCTTTTTCATTTTTAAAATCAAAAAATAAGAAATGGATGAAAAACTATATGCTTGCCTTATTGATTGCATTAGATATTGTAATTTTACTTTGGATTTTTAAAATTCAAATATTTTCTATAGCTTTAGTTCCTATACTTATAGGGTTATATACTCGATATATTTATTTGTGGATATATTTTAAAAGAAATTAAGCCCATTCTAATTAAGGGAAGCCTACATTAGAACAAAAAAAAGAGATAACAAACAAATTGTTATCTCTCCTCTCACATAAATTTTAATAATTCTTAGGGCTTATTACAAAATAACCTGTACATTTTGTCTTGTTCTTTTGCCTTGCCAACACGCCAGCTGGCTCATCGCTAAAAATGTCCACTGGACATTTTTTTAACGCTCTGCCCTGTTAAAAAGCTTCATTTTAGCTATAGCTATAACTACGTTTTTTGCCTTATTACTGCACAAAATAACATCGCCAATTCTGTACACTTTATTTTGTAACAAGCCCTTAGCTTATTTTTAATTTTTTAACTTTACCTTTTTCTTTATCTAATTTCTCAAATTTCGAATTATTTGAAATATATTCAGGAACAATAACTTTTAGTTTTGTGACAATTTCAATATTTGATATATTTTTACTCAAAATTAAATTTTCAATTTTTTGTTTAATTTCTTTAATATTCAAATTTTTCGTTTTGGCTATCATTATTTTTTTGTTATAGGTAGGAATTGTATTTTCTTCATTGGTTAACAATTCTTCATATAACTTTTCTCCAGGACGTAAACCTGTAATTTCTATGTCAATATCTTCAGGATATTTCATTCCACTTAGCTGAATCATTTTCTTAGCCAAATCAAATATTTTAACAGATTCTCCCATGTCGAAAACAAATATTTCTCCACCATTTCCCATAACTCCAGCTTCTAAAACTAGTTGACAAGCTTCGGGAATTGTCATAAAAAAGCGAGTTATTTCTTTATGAGTTACAGTTAACGGTCCATCTTTTTCAATTTGCTTTTTAAATAATGGAATTACAGAACCATTAGATCCTAATACATTACCAAATCGTGTTGTTACAAATTTGGTTTTACCTTCTACGTTTAAGCAATTGGCATAAATCTCTGCAATACGTTTTGTTGCACCCATAACATTGGTTGGATTTACAGCTTTATCTGTAGAAATCATAATAAATTTTCGAATATTATGTTGTAACGATAAGTTCATCAATAAACTAGCTCCATAAACATTTACTCTAATGGCTTCATAAGGGTTGTTTTCCATTAAAGGCACGTGTTTATAAGCTGCTGCATGAAAAAGTAAATCAATGTTATATTGAGTGAAAATACTTTTTAAACGTTCTTCATTTCTAATATCAGCTAGTTCTACAGTAAAATTTTTAACTTTATTTCGTATAAAATCTTGTTGTAAATCGTATAAATCAGATTCTGCTTGATCTAATAAAATAATTTGCTTGTATGAATAATTGCTTATTTGATGTGCAATTTCACTTCCAATTGATCCAGCAGCTCCAGTTATTAAAATAACTTTGCCTTCTAATTCTTTTTGTAATATTGGATTTTCAATTTGTATTGGTGACCGATCTAATAAATCTTCAATTTTCACTTCTTGTATCTGACCAACATTTAATTCTCCATCAATCCATTTCTCTACTGGCGGAATTAATTTTACTTTAAGAGGTAATTTCATTAAAGAATCAACTTTTTTAAACAATTGAAAAGGTTTTATATTTTGAATAGACATGATGATTTCAGAAACATTATTCTTTTCAATAAATTTAGCAGTTAATTTTTTAGGATCGTATATCTTAACTCTATTAAATTGTTTTCCTATTTTATATTTGCTGTCATCTAAAAACCCAATCACTTTTATTTTATGCTGATTACTATTCGTTAAAGTTGTATAGGTTAACAAACCAGCACTCCCTGCACCATAAATTAAAACATTTTTTGGGGCTTTATAAGCATTTAAAACCCGATTAAATAAATATTTAAAAACAAATCGACTAGCAATTAATACCAATACATTTAATAAATAATGTATTGATATAATAGATAAAGGTATATTATATACTTGATAGAAATTATAATTTCTAAAAATAATTGTTGTGACAAATAAAATTATAGCTAATAAAGTAGATGCCCAAAAAACGTGTATGGCATCCTTTATTCCTGTATGTCTTACAATTCCTTTATAAGAACCAATAATAACAAAACTAATTAATGAAGCAAGAGCTACAAAAGGTACTTGCTTTAAAAAATTTTGATCTTGAAAATTTAGAGTAAAATCAAACCGTGCGAGGTAAGCTATAAAAAATAGCTGTACACTAAGTGATATATCAATGAATAATATAATCCAACGTGAAGTATAAGTTGCCGAATTTTTATTAAATAAAAAAGGTATCATTAATTGATTGTCTTTGCTGTTTTAACAAAATTAGTAAAAATATTGTCATTTATAATTTATTCTATTGTTATTTTTCAACAGTTTAGTAAGTTTAAAAATAAGTCAGATAGTTTTTAAAATAATGATTTTATAACAGTTGCTATTTTTTTTAAGTCATTTAAAGATAAATTAGAACCGCTTGGCAGACACAAACCTCGTTGAAATAAATCATCGGAAGTTCCATCAATATAAGCAGGGAATTCATTAAATATTGGTTGTAAGTGCATAGGTTTCCATAAAGGTCGGGATTCAATATTTTCTTTTTCTAATGCCAATCGTATTTTTTCTCTAGTTTCAAAACTATCAGTTAATATAGTTGTCAACCATCTATTAGAATAAAAACCTTCAGGTTCTTCGACAAAGGATATTTTATTAATTTTAGAAAATTCTTTTTTATAAAAATTATAATTCTTTCTTCTTGCTTCTATTCTATCATTTAAAACTTCTAATTGTCCGCGACCAATTCCTGCAAGAATATTGCTCATACGATAATTATACCCAATTTGTGAATGTTGATAATGTGGTGCATCATCTCTGGCTTGTGTTGCCAAGAAAGTTGCTTTTTCACAATACTCAGGATCATTAGATATCAATGCACCTCCGCTAGAGGTAGTAATAATTTTGTTTCCATTAAAAGAAAAAACACCTAATTTTCCAAAAGTACCCATCGCTTTATTTTTGTAAGTTGCTCCAATGGCTTCTGCTGCATCCTCAATTACAGGAATACTATATTTTTTAGAAATAGCCATAATTTCATCCATCTTTGATGGCATACCATAGAGATGAACTATGAGTATGGCTTTTGGTTTTTTATGGTTGGCTATTCGATCTTTAATTGCTTTTTCTAATATTTTTGGCCTCATATTCCATGTATCCTTTTCTGATTCTATAAAAATAGGAATTGCTTTTTGGTAGCGTATAGGGTTTACTGTTGCCGAAAAAGTAAAAGAAGAGCAGATTACTTCATCATTTTCTTCAATACCTAATAATATTAAAGCTAAGTGTATTGCTGCTGTACCAGAGCTTAATACAGAACAAGATTTTGCGCTTGTATATGTACAAATTTCATCTTCAAATCCATTGACATTGGGACCTAAAGGTGCAACCCAATTTGTGTCAAATGCTTCTTTTACATATTTTTGTTCTTCTCCTGTTAAGTGTGGAGATGATAGCCAAATTTTTTTATTCATATTTTTTTTATGATTGAGAGATCGTGATTGAGTGAGAAATTGATAGAGAAATGGAGTGTTAGAAGCATTGTTTTACTAGCAAGAATGTAAATATAATATTGATGGCTAGTTTTGAATATGATATAGGTTGGTTGGAATTCTCACTTTTGTGGGAATGACCGTTTTTAAATGAATATTCTCGTGTACAATGTCATTTCCGTGAAAACGAGAATCTTATTATTATTTCATTAGATTCTATTAAGGGCTTGTTACAAAATGTATAGGTTATTTTGTAACAAGCCCTAAGAGTCAATATTCAACAAATCTTCAACTATACGTTTTGCAGTTTTCCCGTCCCATAAATGTGGTATTTTACCTGCTTTCCATTCACCATTGTGTAATTTTTCCATATAAGGAGCTACATTATCTGGATTTGTACCTACCAATTCATTTGTTCCAATAGTAATGGTTTCAGGACGTTCGGTATTGTCTCTTAAAGTCATACATGGTACTTTCATTACAGTTGTTTCTTCTGTAATTCCACCAGAATCTGTTATTACAGCAAAGGCATGTTGTACCAAGTAATTAAATTCTAAATAGCCCAGTGGTTCAATCATGTGTAAATTATCGGCTTCTATTCCAATTCCTTTTAACATTTTAGCAGTTCGTGGATGTACTGGAAAAACAATAGGCATTCCTTTTGCTCCTTTTACAATTTCATCAATTAAATTTTTTAATTTTGTTTCTTCATCTACATTGGCAGGTCGATGTAAAGTCATTATAAAATAACCTTTTTCTTGTAGTTGATAAATATTCCAAGCTTCTGGCTTATTGAATCTTGGCATGTTTTTTAGTAAAGTATCAATCATGGTATTTCCAACATACCTAATTTTACTTTCTTGATGTCCCAATTTTCTTAAATTTTCATTGGCAACTTCACTTGTGGTATAAAAAATATCAGTAATAGCATCTGTTACCATACGATTTATTTCTTCGGGCATAGAAATATCATTTGAACGAATTCCTCCTTCAACATGGATTACACCCATATTTAATTTTTTTGCAGCGATACTGCAAGCCATTGTTGATGTAACATCACCTACAACTAAAACCCAATCTGCAGGGTCTTTTAAAAGTAAGGCTTCATAGCGCTCCATAATTCTACCTGTTTGTTCAGCTTGTGTTCCTGATCCAACTTCCAAATTTACATGAGGTTCTGGAATGCCTAATTGCTTAAAAAAACTACCCGACATTTTTTTGTCATAATGCTGCCCTGTATGAATTAAACGATATTGTATCTTGTTCCTCCTATTGGCGGACAGGCTACTAACTTTTTCTAAAGCTGCTATAATTGGAGCAATTTTCATAAAATTGGGTCTTGCTCCTGCGATGATGTCTAGTTTCATATTAATTATTTTTTATCTTGTTTATATAAAATATTAATTTTAATCTCTGCATTTTATTTTATAATTCTACTTTGATTACCAACTGCTGTTTTTCCATCAGGAATATCATTAATTATTACAGATCCTGCTCCTACTGTACACCATTTTCCTATATTTATATTAGGAATAATAACCGCTCCTGCTCCAATATGAGAACCTTCTCCAACCCGTACACCTCCACACAATGTTGCTTTTGGTGAAATATGAACGAAATCTTCAAGAACACAGTCATGATCAATAGAAGTGGAAGTATTAATAATACAATGTTTACCTATTTTAGTAGAAGAATTGATTACTGAACCTGCCATAATAACCGTTCCATCATCTAGTGTAACTGTTTTATCTATAAAGTTATTTGGGTGTATTGCAATACCAACGTTGGATTGTAATCTATTAGTAATTAGTTTCATTTTTTTATTATTTCAAAAAGACCTCATAAATTTTT
>JAKITG010000074.1 GCA_021648195.1 Flavobacteriaceae bacterium
AGAATTACCTGGAATGATACTAGGTGTGGGGTCAATTACCGATGCTAGTGCAGCCTCATTATACATGCAATTAGGAGCAAATTTCATAGTTACTCCAGTTTTGAGAGAAGATATCGCAAAAGTATGTAATCGACGAAAAATTTTATGGTCTCCAGGCTGTGGAACACTTACTGAAATTGCTAAAGCAGAAGAACTGGGATGCGAAATAGTAAAACTATTTCCAGGAGGAATTTACGGACCTAAATTTGTAGCGGCAATTAAAGGACCTTGCCCTTGGACAAGCATCATGCCAACAGGAGGGGTTTCACCAACAGAAGAAAATCTTAAAGAATGGTTTGAAGCAGGAGTTACCTGCGTAGGCATAGGGTCTCAATTAATTTCAAAAGAAATTATTTCAAATAGAAGTTTCAAAATATTAACTCAAAATATTAAAAACACATTGAGTTTGATTAAAAAATTTCAAAAATAGATTATAATGAAACTTCTAAGCTTTATACTTTCTTTTGCTGTAATATTTAGTATTTCTAGCTGCACCCAGCTAAATAAAACAAGAACAATTAGATTGGCTCACGGCTTAGACATCAATCATTCTGTACATAAAGCTATGCTTCAAATGGGAAAAACCCTAGATAGTATTTCTAATGGAGAAATGATTATTGAAATATATCCTAATCAACAATTAGGAACAGAACGTCAATGTTTAGAATTATTACAAATTGGAAGTTTAGATATGACAAAAGTATCGGCTGCTGTAATGGAAAACTTTGCTCCTAGCATGAAGGTTTTAGGACTTCCTTTTTTGTTTAGAGATAGAAAACATTCTTTTCAAGTTCTAGACGGCCCCATAGGAAAACAATTACTCAACGATGGCGAAAAATATTGGTTAAAAGGTATGGGATATTACGATGCAGGCAGTAGAAGCTTTTATACAAAAAACAAACCTATTTACAGTCCAGATGATCTTAAAGGATTGAAAATAAGAGTTCAAGAAAGTGTTACTGCAATGAAGATGGTAACTGCTTTAGGTGGATCTCCTACTCCAATTTCTTGGGGCGAATTATACACTTCCTTACAGCAAGGTGTAGTTGATGGAGCAGAAAATAATCCACCAAGTTTTTATTTATCTCGCCACTACGAAGTTTGTAAATATTATAGCTTAGATGAACATACAGTTTTACCCGATGTTTTGATAATTGGTACGCATATATGGAGTATCTTAACCCAACAAGAACAAGAGTGGCTACAGATAGCCGTTGACAAATCAGTACAATACCAACGAATTTTATGGGCTACTGCAGAAGAGGAAGCATTAACTGAAGTTCAAAAAGCAGGTGTTGAAATCATAAGACCTGACAAAACTTTATTTTCAAAAAGAGTAAAGAATATGTATGAAGATTATAAAGATGATAAAAACATGTACACCTTGATTCAACAAATACAAAATACAAAATAATATGGTTTTAAGAAACAGAGTAGATAAAATTCTAGGAATTACCTTAATTACTATCATGTCAGTTATGGTAATTAATGTGCTTTGGCAAGTTTTTACCCGATATGTTGTTGGAACCCCTAGTTCTTTTACAGATGAACTGGCTAGATACCTAATGATTTGGATTGGCGTTCTTGGAGCAGCCTATGTTTCAGGTAAAAACATGCATGTTGCTATTGATGTTTTACCTTCAAAATTAAATAAAAAATCTCAAAAAATATTAGCACATTTGGTAAGTTTTATAATTATAGCCTTTGTGTTTACAGCTTTGATTATTGGGGGAATTAGGCTCGTGTATATCACTTATATTTTAGAACAGTACTCACCAGCACTACAAATACCTGTCGCTTTGGTTTATATGGTTTTACCTTTAAGTGGAATCTTAATAATTTATTATAAAATTTCTGATCTTTTAGGTAAATAGTTATGGTAGAATTTATTCCAGTAATCGTATTAGTTTTAAGCTTTATCTGCCTGTTGGCAATGGGTACACCCGTAGCATGGAGTATTGCTATTTCCTCTTTACTTACTATGCTGGTAAGCTTTTCTGCAATTCCAGCTTTTACTACTATTTCACAAAGAATGGCAACAGGACTCGATAGTTTTGCATTACTGGCAATACCTTTCTTTGTTCTCTCAGGAGAACTGATGAATAAAGGAGGGATTGCACATCGATTAATTGCCTTTGCCAAAACTTTGGTAGGATCCTTACCTGGTGGCTTAGCATTAATCAATGTAATTGGAGCCATGATGATGGGGTCTATAGCAGGATCAGCAATGGCATCAGCATCTGCAATGGGAAGTATTTTGGGACCAGAAATGGAAAAAGAAGGGTATTCAAAAGAGTTTGGTGCAGCCGTAAATATTACTTCAGCAACAGTTGGCTTGGTTATCCCACCTAGTAATGTGCTGATTGTTTACTCTTTAGCTAGTGGAGGAGTATCAATTGCAGCTTTATTTTTAGCAGGTTATATTCCAGGGATTCTAACTGGGTTATTTTTGATGATTGTTGCTTCACTTTGGGCGAAAAAGAAAGGATATAAAATAGGGAAAAGAAGTTCTCTTAAACAAGTTTTTACAACATTTATTGATGCCTTACCTAGTTTATTATTATTGGTAGTAGTTATTGGAGGTATTGTTACAGGTATTTTTACAGCTACAGAAGCATCGGCAATAGCCGTTTTATACACACTAGTCTTGGGCTGTATCTATAAGGAGATAAACACCCGTAATTTACCACAAATATTATTAGATTCTTCTGCAACAACAGCAATTGTTATGTTACTTATTGGAGCTTCTATGAGTATGTCGTGGGTAATGTCTTATGAAATGATACCTCAAAATATTAGCGATGTTTTATTACATGTATCTGATAATAAAGTGATTGTATTACTAATCATCAATTTAATATTACTTTTTGTTGGGATTTTTATGGATATGACACCAGCCGTACTTATCTTCACTCCTATTTTTTTACCTGTAGTAACAAAATTAGGAATGGATCCTATCCATTTTGGAATTGTAATGGTATTAAATCTTTGCATCGGATTAACTACGCCACCCGTTGGGTCGGTTCTGTTTGTTGGTGTTGGTATAGCAAAAACCACCATTCAAAAAGTAATAAAACCTTTAATTCCATTATTTTTAGTTATGGTATTGGCTTTATTTTTGGTTACTTATTTTCCACAGTTAAGTTTATGGCTTCCAGGCGTTTTTAACCTATAACTTAATCTAATAATATCATTTAATTATTGAAATTTTAGATAAATTATTAATACTTTTTTAATGAAAAAACTCAATAGAGAAAATATCAGAATTGAAAACAAACTTCCTATCAAAATTATCCAATTTGGTGAAGGAAATTTTTTAAGAGCATTTGTTAATTATGCATTTCAACAACTAAACAAAAAAATAGAATTCAATGCGGGTGTTGCTGTAGTTCAGCCTATAGAAAATGGATTAATAAATATACTAAATGACCAAGATGGGCTATACACTTTATTTCTTAACGGCATAAAAAACGGGCAAAAAATACAGAAAAAAGAATTGATTTCAAATATTGTAAAAGGCATCAACCCTTATACTCATTTTGAGGAATACATTCAATTAGCAAAAGAAAAGGATTTAGAATTTATCATTTCAAATACTACCGAATCAGGAATTGCTTATGTTGAATCAGACAGACCTAATATGCAACCTCCTAGTTCTTTTCCTGCGAAACTGACAATCCTTTTACACGAAAGGTTTAAGCATTTTGGTGGAAACTCTAAAAAAGGGTTGACTATAATTCCATGTGAATTAATTAACTACAATTCTGATACACTAAAAGAAATTATTTTAAAATATATAGAAGATTGGAATTTTGAAGAAGCGTTTAAAAATTGGATTTTAAATGATTGTACTTTTCATAATACTTTGGTAGATAGAATCGTTCCAGGCTACCCGAAAGATGAAATAGATAAATACAATAAGCAGTTAGATTATAAAGATAATTTAATCGTAACAGCTGAACCTTTTTTTTTATGGATAATCGAAGGAGATAAGATTTTAAAAGAAAAATTACCTTTTCACCAAACAAATCTAAATGTACAGATAGTTGATAATATGCAACCTTTTCGAACAAGAAAAGTTAGAATTTTAAATGGTGCACATACAGCAATGGTTCCTTTTTCTATTCTATTTGGAAACACTACGGTTAGAGAAACGATTGAAAATAGTTTTACAGGTGATTTTATTCACAAAGCAGTATTTGAAGAAATAATTGATACATTAGAAATGGATAAAAAGGAACTTATCAACTTTGGTAAAGAAGTTTTTGATCGCTTTAAGAATCCTTTTGTCAAACATCTGTTATCTAGTATTGCATTAAATTCAATTTCTAAATTCAAAGTAAGGGTTTTACCCAGCTTAATAGCCTATACTCATTTAAATAATAAATTACCCGTATATTTAACCTATTCCTTTGCTTGTTTAATTAGGTTTTATAAAGGAACATGGCAGGGAGAGAAGCTTCCCTTAAATGATGATATTGAAATTACCGATGCCTTTTCTAAAATATGGGAATTAAAGGGTTACAAGCTGATAGCAAAAAACATTTTAAAAAACACCAACTATTGGGGTGAAGATTTAACAAAAATAGACAAACTACCAGAAGCAATTTCTATTGCACTTAAAGAAATAGATGCCAAGGGTATAGAAAAAGGATTTCAAAATTTCAAGAATCTTATATAGTAAATAATATGCAAAAAGAACTCATAAAAGTACATCCTTCAGATAATATAGCTGTTGCTTTAATCGATTTAAAATCTCAAGATACTATTGTTTTTGAAGCAAATTCTCTTAAAATTTTATCTGATACAAAAGCGAAACATAAAATTGCCTTAGAGAAACTTGAGAAAGGTGATAAAATTTTTATGTATGGTGTTTTAGTAGGAAAGGCAAACCATCTCATTGAAAAAGGAGACTTATTGACCACAGAAAATGTAAAACATCAAAGTGAAAAGGTATTTAAAAAAACTGCATCTATTGGTTGGACATCTCCAAATATTGACAAATGGAAAGATAAAACTTTTTTAGGCTATCACAGAGAAGATGGTCGAGTTGGCACAGCAAATGTTTGGTTATTTTTTCCACTTGTTTTTTGTGAAAACAGAAATATTGAAATTTTAAAAGAAGTTTTTGAAAAAGAATTATTAATCTCTAAAACACATAGTTATAGCCTTTTATTAAAATCTCTTGTAAAAGGCAATAATAACAATCAAGATGATACTGATAAACTATCAGAAGATGTTTTTAAAAATATTGAAGTGAAATTTATTACCCATCAAGGTGGCTGTGGAGGAATTCGTCAAGATTCTGAGAGTTTATCTAGGTTATTAGCAGGTTATGTAAACAATCCTAATGTAGCAGGAGCTACTATTTTAAGTTTGGGATGCCAAAATTTACAGATTCAAATTTTTAATGATGCCTTAAAAAAAATGAATCCAAATAACACCAAACCCATATTAATTTATGAGCAACAAGAAATGAAAACTGTTGATCACATGTTGAATACAATTATTAAAGAATCTTTTGAAGCCATCAAAGAAGCCAACAAAATAGAACGCAGTCCTGCTCCTCTATCAAAACTTAAAATTGGTTTAGAATGTGGAGGATCTGATGGTTTTTCTGGTATTTCTGCCAATCCAACGTTAGGACATACTTCAGATTTACTTGTTGCATTGGGAGGAACAGCAATATTATCAGAATTTCCAGAACTTTGTGGTGTAGAGCAAGAACTAGTAAATAGGTGTGTAAGTGAAGATGATTCTAATAAATTCTTAATGCTCATGAAAGCTTACGAAAAATCTGTTATTGATGCGGGTTCTGGATTTGACATGAATCCATCTCCAGGAAATATTAAAGATGGTTTAATTACAGATGCTATGAAATCTGCAGGGGCAGCAAAAAAAGGGGGCTTATCCCCTATTGTTGATGTATTAGATTATGGAGAATATATTTCTAAATCTGGATTAAATTTATTATGCACACCTGGAAATGATGTTGAAAGTACAACAGCTATGGTTGGATCGGGTGCGAATATTGTTTTATTTACTACAGGTCTAGGAACCCCAACAGGAAACCCAATTGCTCCTATTATTAAAGTTTCTTCAAATTCTGAATTAGCAAATAAAATGGAAGATATTATAGATTTTGATACTGGAGATGTTATCAAAGGAGAAAAAACCATTGAAGAGATGTCAGAAAAAATGCTAGATTTTATTATTGAAGTGGCAAGTGGTAAAATAAAAACTAAAGCCACATTATTAAATCAAAATGACTTTATTCCATGGAAAAGAGGAGTTTCCTTATAGGTTTCATAGAATAGTTATATCATAAAAAAAACAATCCTCTACATTTTAGTACTATTCGTTAATATATTTTCTTTTTCTCAAAATACTTTTACTCACCGGGTGAGTAAAACTCTAAAATTTCCTTTAAATTAAATGTATTTAATTATCATTTAACTCGAAAAGAGTTAAGAAATTCACTAGTTAAAATTCAAAGCATTGTTTATCATATAATTTAGATGATTTAATAATTATAATTTTATCTTGTTTCCATTAATATATAATTTTATATTTGCAACCGAAAAAAATACACACCTCGGGGTGTAGCGTAGCCCGGTTATCGCGCCTCGTTTGGGACGAGGAGGTCGCAGGTTCGAATCCTGCCACCCCGACAAAATAAAGTGTGAGTTTTTGCAGAAAGTTTACCTTCTTAAAAAAACAGGGGAGTTTATTTAAAATTAAAGTTTCACTTTAATTTGCAACGACCCTATACAGAATCAACTAAGTTAATCCTGCCACCCCGACTGGACTACCTAGTAATTTTGGAACTAATTTTTTACGCCACTTTTTTATTTACTCCTTTTAATTTCAATTCCATTTCAAGAGGAGTAATATATCCTAAACTAGAATGTAATCTTTTGGTATTATGCCAATTTATATAGTTGTCAATAGACTTGTATAATTGATTATATGATGTAAGTTTAAACAGTTCTAATTAAGGGAAGCCTACAAATTCCTCCTTGAATTATTTAAAAACTTCAAAACTTGTAGTTATACCAATTATGAATCAAAGCGCCTAATATATTATTTAATTTTCTGTATCTTTGAGGTATGGGAAAACGAGTTATCATTCACTCTCGAAATATGAAATTCCAAATAACATTGCCTTTATAAGGATACCTCCATATTCTCCAGAACTTAATCCTTCAGAAAAAATTTGGGCATATATCAAACAATTCTATAAAAATAAAACCGAACGAATTGAGCAATTAACCAAAATCAAAGGAATCGAAATTTGGTCAGCAAATTATGTACTTATGAAATCTATTAAAGATATGTCTTGTATAACCTATGGCGATTCAGAATTAAATAAAGTAATACATACTATTTTTAAGACAACAAAAAAACCAAAAAAAGAAGAAATTGATGCAATTTTTAAAGACTTTAAAAATTGGGAATCTTATCTAAATTTTTATTTATGGAAATACTTAAATTAGATAAGGAAAACATAAGAAAACGGTTGGTAATAAATTCTGAAAATAATAATGATTTTAGTGCCTGCCTGTGCGGTGTACACAAACAAGGTTAAATTTAAAGGCTATACCTTTGTGTAAAGTTTATAAAAAAAACCACCTTAACTATTCACTTTTTAAAAGTTCATCATAATTTTTATTTAATTTTTTAAGTAAAATACCGTAAAGTATTCTATAAAAAAGCCAAAAGATGAATAACATTAATACCAATATAAACAATGCTGTTGCCCATACAATAATCATGTTTACATTTTCAGGTAATTTGTTTTTAAATATTTCTGAGCTAAACATAATGTAAAACACATGAATACTAACAATTGCACCCATTACTAGATTGTAATAAATATACTTTTTAACCGTACTTCTTGTTTTTAATATATTACTTAAAAGCGTTTTAACATTGCTTTCGGCAGAAATATTTTTATAATTTTTGAAGAAAATATATATAAAACCAATAACAACTAACACATGAATTATGCTATAAGTTATGGTTAAATTAAGCAAATCTAATTCTTTATAAAGTCCTGTCCTATCTTTCCAATCTGTAAAAAGAAAGAATAAGTTTGGTAAAATAAATTCTAAAATACTAATGATTAAAATCCATTTCACAATAGATGATGATTTTTTATGAATCATACCTCGAAGGTCATTCGCAGAGAATTTGATTGAAGATTCTCCTTGATTTTTCCATACATTTTTTAATATGTCTAAATTTTCCATTTTTATGGATTTAAAATATTTTTCAATTTTGTTTTCGTTCTATTCATCTTCACTCTTGCATTTACTTCGCTTATACCTAGTATTATAGATATTTTTTTATAACTATTGTCTTCCAAATACAATAAAGCCAAAGCTTTTTCAATATCATTTAAGCTATAAATAGCACTGTATAATAGTTTTAATTGTTTGTCTTGCGTGTCATCATAATCTTGAAACTCTAATTCTTTCAAATTGTCATAAATTTGAGTTGTTTCAATACTTCTTTTTGATTTTCTATATAATGAAATTGCGGTATTAAATGCAACACGATACATCCAAGTACTAAATTTAGATTCTCCTCTAAATTTCGGATATGCTTTCCAAAGTTGGATAGTGATTTCTTGAAATAAATCTTTATGAGTAGTCTCACTATTTGTATATGATCTACAAACTTTATGAATGATGTTCTGATTTTTTTCTAAATCTGTAATAAATTTCTTTTCCAGTTCTTTGGTCACTTGGTAGTTAATTTATCTATAAGTAACACAAATATAGTTTTTGTTACAAAATTTATATAGATTTTTTTTACAATAAAAAACTATATTCCTGTAAGGTATAGTTCTATAAACCTAAGTTCAACCTAAGTTAATTAATAAAAAATTACAATTCATCCTATAAAGATGACAATTCAGTAATCTTAAATTTTACAACATGATACTTTGATACATATTTGCAGTGTAAATAATTTATTAATTAAAACTTAAAATAATGGTAAGAATTTTAGTGACAATCGTAATTTACATATTCACTTTGGTAGGATATGCGCAAGTAACCAATATTTCTGAATTGAATAACTACGAAGAAAAAACATTTAATATTGATGTGGTAATAAACAAAGTGAGTTCAGATAAAGGTAAAATTTATTTTGGACTGTATGATTCTCAAAGTAATTTTAATAGTAGAGAGTCTTTAAAACGCGCCAATGTTATAATAAAAGATGGTAGCGCATCGGTTACTTTTGAAAATCTAAAACCTGGTACTTATGTAATAAATTGTTTTCATGATGCCAATAATAATGGTAAAATGGATTTCGAATCTAATGGTATGCCGTTAGAAGATTATGGAATGACTAATAATATAATGAGTTTTGGTCCACCTCAATTTATAGATGGTAAATTTGAATTAAAAGATAAAGACCTTACATTTGAAATAAAATTCTAATAATTAGAATAAAGAACAATGAACAGAATAACTAAAAATATACTTCTAACCTTTATTATTGGAACAGTAATATTTATTATTGGTAATCTATTTTATGGTGATTTCCACTTTAAAAGCTTTAATGAATTATTAATCAATTTTAGTTTTTATCAGATGTATTCCTTTGTATTAGGTTTTTCCAATATGGCATATTTTAGTTATTTAGAAACGATTGAATGGAAAGAAAAAACAAGAATTAAGCGTATTATTGTAGGTGTTGTAGGTTCAATTATAATAACATTAGTAGGCTTGTTTTTTTTGCGGATGTTTACTGCCGTTACAATGAATAACCAAAAAATTAGTGAGTTTATTGCCAATGACAGTATTAAAAATTATCAATTCGGATTGTGGGTAACACTCAGTATCATAACCATATTTCATTTTGTGTATTTTTATAATAAATACCAACAAAAGAAAGTTAAGGAATCTCAAATTGTAGCTAAAACTGAAATAGCAAAATTTGAATCTCTCAAAAATCAATTAGATCCTCATTTTTTGTTCAATAGCTTGAATGTACTAACTTCTTTGATTAGTGAAAATCCCAAGCAAGCAGAAAAGTTTACAACTAAATTGTCAAAAGTATATCGATATGTTTTGGAGCAAAAAGATAAAGATTTAATCTTTTTAGAAGAAGAGTTGAAGTTTGCAAAATCGTATATGGAATTACTTAAAATGCGTTTTGAAGATGGAATTAATTTTAGCATTCCTGAAGCGGTAAGTAATTCAGAATTGAAAATTATGCCCTTATCCTTACAATTATTATTGGAAAATGCTGTAAAACACAATGTAATAACATCCGATAACCCATTAAACATAAATATTTATGA
>JAKITG010000075.1 GCA_021648195.1 Flavobacteriaceae bacterium
CCTTAAATACTAAAAATAAAACACCTATAAAGAGCATTCCTACTAAATGGCCAAAACCCCAAGCCAATCCAATTTTCCACGCTTTTCGTTTGGTTTCAATTACTAAAGGAGTAACTGCTGCCAAATGGTCCGGACCAGATATTACGTGTAGCATTGATGTAAGAATACCTGTAAATAATAGATGTATAGATAACATTCGAAATATTTTTTGCAAGGTAATAAAAAAAAGCAATCTCACGTCTAAGATTACTTTCTTGCTATACAAACTTTTACCAAAAAATAATCACTTCAATTCCACTCCACACGCATTTTACACCACTACTTCTGCCCTACTCAAAATAAGTATTTATTCAGGCATTATAAAACAACCAACCACTATTCTATAAAAACATCAATAATCTCCTTTTATCCTTTTCCATAAATCCTTAATAATTTCTCGACCATCTTTTATTTTATTCTTGTTTTGAGAAATAATCAACTCATTATCAACATGCTCTAATAAAAAACTAAAAACAAATCTATCTTCATTGGGTTTCATAGATAAAAGCCCGAAGCGTAAATCGTTTAAATAGAGTTTATCATCAATTTTTGATATTGTAAACCAAGATTCGGTAACAGCAATCAACCTCTTTACTTTGGGGTTATTTTTTAAATCTCCAAGTAATTCATGATTCTTTGGATACGAAATAAATGTTATTTTTTTACTCTTATCTAAAAGAGAATAATAACCTATTAAATATGAATCTTCGGTTTCTACATTTGCAACCCATAAAACACTATTTAAGGCTGTTGGTTTTACAATAATATCAGTATAACTTATCTGTTGTTCTTGCAAACTTTCTTTAAATATAGTATCACTAACAGATTTAAAAACTATTGTCAATAACATATACGAAGAACTAATAATCAAACCCAAATTATTTATTTTTTTTCGAATGGGATTTGTTCGTTTATAAAATAGTATTGCTATTATGCAAATCAATAGCGGTAAAGTATATATTGGATCTATTACAAAAATATTTTTATAGGCTAAACGAATATCTAAAGGCCAAAAAAACTTTGTTCCCCAAGTGGTATGTGCATCTAATAAAGGATGGGTTATTAAAACCAGAAAATAAAACAGCGTCCATTCTTTAAAAGTTGCTTCTTTAATTTTATAGATTTTCCCCATTAACCAAGCCATTACTGGCGAAAAAAGGATGCAAAAAAGTAAAGAATGGGTTAAGCCTCTATGAATTTCTAAAGCAGATACAGTATCGGTAAAATATTTTGACAAAATATCTAAATCTGGAATAGTTCCTGCAATTGCGCCCCAAAGGATTACTTTATTTCCTATTTTTTTTCCTAAAACGGCTTCTCCAACAGCGGCTCCTAATACTATTTGTGTTAATGAATCCATTTAATAATACCAATTTATTTTATTTGTTCAAATGTATTTTATTTTTGAATCTAATTTTTGAATCTGGCAGTCTTTTTTTTATCAATCATTTTAAAACTCTGTTCCTTTTTCCCATAAAAAAAAATCTTTAGGTACTGCTTTTCTTGTTTAACTTCGTACCAAACAGTTATCCACGTATTTTTATCTTTTTCCCAAGTAACTTCATCTATTAAGATAGATTCACTTTGCCTTTCTTTTTCTGTGTATTTATCCAAAATGCCATTTCTAAATTCTCCTTGAGCATCATCTAAAATAAATTGTTCTTGCGAAGAAGGTGTGCCATATTTTTGTATCGCCTTTATTTTTGTTAAAAGCATTAGTTCTATTTGTTTTCTGTTTTTATAACGTATTTTACTTTGTACCTTCCCTGTTTTGAAATACCAAGTTACATCACCTTCTAAAATGGTTGCTAAACTGTCTATTTCGTGTCCAATAAATTGTTTTTCGCCACTTATATAATAGTCTTTTATAAGCCATATACCATTTTCTTTTTTAGGTAGATCTCTATAATAGGAAGCATTTTTTTAGTGGTTTCGTTCCAATCAGCATCATAATAGGTTTTGTTTTGCGAACAGGCTGTAAAAGAAATTGCAATTATAAATAGTGTTATTTTTTTTTATAGGTCAAAATTTTATGCTAATTATTATCTTTTTTTTTCAATCGTATTATTTATCCTCATAATATAATTTAACTTCTGTTAATATATTGTATATAATTTTATCATTTTTTTCTAAATTTCTGCGATTCCAAAAGGTAATTGACCAATTTTCTGTATCGGAATGTGAATATGTTTTACTGGCTTCATTATAAATTTCTTCTAAAAAAGCCTCTTTATCTATAGCGCTTTCAATTTTTTGATGCGCTTCTAGCAAATTATTTATTGGTGTTGCTAAATGCTTATTGTATAGTTTCTTAGAAATAGCACTATGTAACATAGGTTTATACTTGGTATAGAATGCTGTTAATTTTTTGGGAAATCGTAAATTGTGTAAAAATCCACTATATGAGATAAGTTTTAGATACTCGTTGTTTTCGTTTGTGGTTTCTTTAAAATGTTTTGCTTTTACATAATCTCCAAGTATTAAATATTTTATTCCTGATGTAAAATAAGAATGTGCAATAGATTTAATGAAGGCTTTCTCTCCTATTTTGGCTATAATATGATTATTTAAACTATCAATACATTTAATATTTTCTTCATCATTATATATAGAAGCAACATCGTTAAGACATTTAGCAATATCTACTTTCTGATTTAGAGATACTTTAAAGTCTATACCGTAAAACAACAATGCTTCTTCTCCTTCCATTTGCATCTTTTTATCAAAAGAATTTAGGGGTAAAGATCTGTGTTTTAATTCTTTTATAATATGCCTCATCAACCTAGATTTTCTTTCGGTAGTATCGTTACTTTTATAAAAGTAAAACGATATACTTAGCATTATTAAACTTAGAACAAAGAGTGTGATTAAAATTATTTTTTTCATAATACCATAAGTTTTGTTATTCGTAATGATTTTTAATTTCTAGCAGGATTGAATGAACATATTCCATATTTCCTTCGGTAAACCGTCTATCCCAAAAACTATATGCCCAATTTTGTTCTTTAAATTGCAAGGTATTTGGCAAAGCATAAAACTCTATATCGTCTATATTGTATTCTTTAAAATGTTGTTTATATGCGTTGGTTTGTGTTACTACGTTAAAAGTATTTAATAAATCATCTACTAAAGGTTTTGCCAAATTATTATATCTGTTTTTAGAGAAAAAAGTATAGAAGAATTTGTTATTATTTCTCCATAATTTTTGAAGTGTTACTACATCTCTACTAATATTTGAAATGTATTGTTGGTAATAATGGATTTTTCCTAATCTTAAAATATCTTGCGTTATAGTATAACTGCTACTTTTATCTATATTTTCATTTGGATATTTTGCTGGTTTTCCATAAACAAGAATGGCTGTATAAGCCTTGTAATTAAGGGTATCTTTTTTGGTATTATAATTCCATAGTGTAGAAAAACCAATATTCCAAAATTTTTGAGATGTATCATTTAAAGTATATTCTAACTCTTCTGAATATTCTTTAATTAATGGGTTGTAGTTTTTTGTTATTGAGTAGTATTTCCAATTGTTATAAAAACCATTAAATTCATCTAAAAAAATGCTGATTTTGCTTTCTTCATTTTTGAATTGAAACAAGGTATAATCGTCTTGATTCGTTTCTAAAACAGGGTTTTTTACATATTCGTATTGCCATTTATTTCTGTTAGCATTTAGGTATGTTAAAATTTCTTCACTTAAATTAACATCGTGATTTGCTATTGGATCTCCAATTCTTACTAAATTGTCTTCGTTTTCTGGAAGGCTGTAATAGTTCGGAAAATTTTCATCCAACAAATTGATAACTCTAATTATTTCGTTATTGTTTCGTATGCCAGATAAATGCTTGTATGTTCTAAAATTATTAGATAAAAAATAATAACTAATACTAAATAACATAATTATACTGATGGGAATAATTTTTTTCATCTTTAACTATTTAATTGATTTAGATACTTTTATAGTGTAATACGGAATATTATTATCGTCTATTTTACCATTGTATTTGTTTTTTACACGAATTAAATAGGATCCTTTTTTTAAGATTTTTTTGAAATTATTTAGTAAAGGCTTGTCTATTGTTAGATACTCATTTAGTGTTAAATATTTTGTGTTATTAAATATTGAAAAGAGAAACGATTCATTTTTGAGGTTAGAATTGATCGTAATTTCTACTTCGGAATTCTTTTCAATATTTATTAAATAAAAACTTGCAGTAGAGGTGTATCCGTTTATTAAAGTAGATTTGTGTTTGTTATTAGAATCTAGAGAAAATGTTGGTTCAAAAAAGTTAATTGTTCTATACTTATTATTTGCACCTAGGTCTTGTATGCTATATAAACCACTATTAAAAATAAAACGAGTTTCAGGTTTTTTATCTTTAAAGTTAACAAATAGTTTAAAATGAAGTGGTAATAAAGTCTTATACCAATTATCATAGTCATTTTGATTAGTATATTCAAAATGGTCTAAATAAATTCCTTTTTTTGTAAGATTTACTGGATATATAGCAGTTATTACATTGTATTTTTTACCTTGTTTTTTCACTTCTTTTAGCCTTAATTTTGAATAACCTTGAAAAGCATATAATTGGCTTATGAAATTTCCGTTTTTTTTAAACGTGACGTGTTTTATGCCAAGACCAGATTTTAATCCGAAGTGAATATACCTACCTTTTTTAACTTTATAAATGGGTTTAAAACTAGAAAAAGAAGTATTGCAACCCATACATTCTGCGTTATTAAAATTAGTTAATAAAGGATGTTTCTTTGAGAAGTTTTCTAAAAATTCTATTTCGTTAACATTAAGGCTTTCAGATAGTGTTTTGCTGTTTTTTAATTCGTTTGATAAATTATTAGAAGCATATTCTATTTTGTTTAGTAAGGCAAAACTTTTTGCGCTTGGCACGGAAACTTTTGCTGATTTACAAGAGTAAATAAATACGGATAGTAGTATTAATTTAAGTGTGTTTTTCATTTTTGTTCGTTTATAGTGTTGCTAGTCCTTTTCTTTTTATTATCAGTTTTAGCCCATTAATTACCCGTATAAATAGCCCTATTATTATGAGTACTAAAAACTCAACAAGTCCTGCTAAATTTGTGTATTCAAAACCTTCAATTCCTGCCACGTCTGTATAAAATATTTGTTTTTTTATTATTTTAGAAAGGTTTTTTGTGTTAATCAAAATTTCATAAAATGGATAATGGTCATTTTCGGTTTCTCCACTTTTTAAAGCAATATGATAGAATGAATTATCCTTATTTGTTTTAAATTCTATAATTTTTCCGTTAAACCGATTTCCACTTTTTTCATATCCTAATTTTGGTTGTTTTAAAAAACCGTTTTTTAATATCGCATTTGTAATGCTTAATAATTCGGGCTTTTTAATTTTCTTAGTTGTATCTTTTGTTATTTTAAACCAATAAAATAAGCTTGGATTAATAGGTGCGTTATCCAAAAAAGTCATAATAGGTCTGTCAAAATTTCCGTAGTATAAATTTTCTCTTCCGTAAAGTTTTTTTGTAGCACTTGTGTCTATTTCTATTGAAAAATTTTCTTGGTCATATTGTTTTTTAATATCCGTTATCGAAATAATTGATGCTACTTCTTTTAACTCATTAAACACCGTTGGTCTTTTATACCAATATCCCCAATAATCATTATTGAGGCTTCCAATAAGCAGCGTTCCAACTAAAAGGATTGGCAATAGGATACTTCCGACTTGCTTCAAAAATTGTATTTGAAATTTTACAGGTATTAATATCGCAGTTAAAATTGGGAATACGAACCAAATAAAATACCAAAACAAACTGTTTGAATAATGGTAGTTTACCGTTTCTGCAAGGTTTCTATTTAAAATAAAAACGAACCAAATCAAAAACCTAAAAACAACATAATAGATTGAAGCATTAAGAAGTATGTTTATTGGTTTCTTCATTTTCTCTCAAATTGGCTGTAACTCATTTATTTGGATTTATGGAATTTGATACTCAACCATTTTATTATTCCAATCGGTTTTATAGCCAAAAACAACTCCGTTAGTCGTATCTTCAAACTGTAAATTATCTTTTAATTTTTTGCTTAACATTGTTGGTGTATTTTTGGATATTCTTCTTTATAAATTTCATTTATTCTATTATTATACCGTTCTTAAAAGTTATTTCCTTTATTAGTTTACCATCTTCATCGTACTCTTTTAATATACCATTTCCGTCTTTAATGCTTCCTTTATCTAAGATTCTTCCATTTTTATCAAAATAGGAAATTACATTCATCAGTTTTCCATTATAATATTCAACTTTACAGGCAAGTCTGTAATTATGGTGATAGGCTTTCCATATTCTTTTTTCCACGGGTTTTAATCCTTCTCTTATTTTTATCTGATTATAACCTAAATTAGAGTACTCATAATTCCCCTTGTAATTAGTATAAGAATATGAATTACCAGTTAAAGAAATTTTATCATTTAATGAAAAGTGAGTTATAGCGCCTAAATTATTTTGAATTTCTGAGATACAGATATCATTATATTTACTACCTGCATAATAACTTTTTGGAACTAATTTAATAGTATCATCTCTTGTAAATAGAAGGTCTAACGAAAACTCCTGAACTAAAGGCGTATCCATAAGTTGAACGATACCTTTGTAAGTGTTATTTAGATATACTTCTATTGTTTTAACTCTTCCGTTTTGCTCAAATGTTTCTTTGGATTTAACATATCCATTCACCAGACTTAATTTAAAAGGTTTTAAAAGTGTGTCATTTTCTTGTAAAATTTCATCTACAGATAAATTAGTCATCGATAAATGATGCTCACTATTTAGATTCAGTTTTAAAAATATTTCGATGTTTTGACTCTCTTTAAAAGCGTGTGCTGTTCTGTATTGTGTGTCTGATAAGTTACTGGCAGGATATGCCTTGTTACTTACATTTGTAGTGATACTAAAATTTAGTATTTCGGAATAACGTATGTCTGTATTTGAACAGCATCTACCAAACATTTTATTAGACCATATTTCTACTTGATCACCTGTTTCTGTTTTATAAAAATCAAATATAGATTGATTAATTATCTCGTTTTGCTTTATTTGCGATAGCGAAATACTATCTATTTTAGCGAAAATAATAGTTGCTTGTTTGTTTTCGGGTATCATTTTTTCTGCATCTATTATGTGTTCTCTAAAATCTAAAGATCCTCCATCTCCAACCAAAAAAATACTGTCCATTTTCCATTTTATTTTTATGCTTTCTCCATATTTAAAACTATATTTTTCATTAGTAGTCCATTCTCTATCATAAATTAACGAGACATTATTTCCATTCTTTTTTCCAAATAGTATAAGATAATCACCACCATCATTATACTCTGAAAACACAATGGTGTCTCTATATATTTTATGTAATAAAATAGTTTCATTAGGTTTTAAACTGCTGCTGAATTTTGTTTCAACGGTTTCAATACTTCGACTAGGTTCAGCAGAAGTTGTACTGTTTTCTTTTTTTACATTGGTATTGCAAGCAATAAATCCAAAAGTTAAGAGTGAAAGAAAAAGCCCAAGTATTGTTATTTTCATTTTATTTCTCCTTTAAAATATTCTTCTGTTCCATTTACAGAATCTATACTATAATTTAATGTCTTATAAATAAATTTAGTTTCGTTAATCCAATAAAACTCTTTGAATGTGCAAAAGTCATAATCCCAACCAAACTCAGTTAAATAGATTAATTTTTCATCTTCATTTTTCTGAAAAAAATAGGAAATACATTCTTGACCTCCAAAACTACCATTTAAGCGATACGTACCTTTTGGGGAAGGAATTATATATTTAGGGTTTCCAATAGTTAAATGAGTTTCACCCGTTTTAATGGAAAAACAGACATCGCTCGAATGTCCTCCTTCTAAAACTAAAATATCCTCTTCAGGATAATATCCAGACCATCCTTGTGAAAAGCCATAATCATTTGATGATTGATTTAATATAAGTTTTTGCCCATTGTTTGTTGTAATGCTTTTAACTTTATTTTTAGATTCAGAAACCCATTCTACTCGGTTTTTTAAAATTGTTTTTATTGAATTTAAATTTCCTATTTTTTTAGGCTTATAAATTGTTTTATTTGCCTTTTTTAATAATTGAGTATATGCTGTTTTATCAATTTTTGCTTTGCTAACTATATTTTCGCTTTTTTGTTTTTTTAAATAGGCATCAAAAACATATCCTTCTCTTTCAAACGGTTTTGTATCTTCTGAAACTAAATATAAATAGTTGTTGTATTTTATTTTTACAAACTTGCCTGTAATTTTCTTACCATTGTCGGTTACCGTTACATATTCATCTGTATCTAATACTTTTTCTACTAAAGTCCCAAGTGGAATTTTCGCTACTTTTTTTGAAGATAAATTACTATCGGGACGAACATTTAAACCACTTTCTGCATTTATGAAATAATATCCTTGTCCATAAATAGTAGTAGAAATTATAATAAATAATAGTACTGTAAATGTTTTCATAAGTGTGATTTTAAATTGATATAACTCATAGTTGGCAACGGATTATGTTATTTTTCAAATTCGAACCATTTTTTAAGCATATAAACTTCATCAATGGTTTTTTTGTGTTTTATTATTTCAATTTTTAAAAAATCATTTTTAGTATTTATGTATTTTAGTTTTAAATCTGCCATTCCATTTGTGTCGTAAAATGCTCCATATTTGCAATTAAACGGATTGTTTTCTACTTCGTTTGTGAAGATTGATAACAGAATCATTTTTTCTGAATAGATGTCTTTATTTTTATATCCGAAAATTCTGTGGTCTTTTTTCATATTTGCTGTCATCCAAATAAAACCGTCTTTTTTGATGTATGCTTTTCCCATAAATTCGGAACCTATTTCTTCAATTATTTTTACAGAACCATTGCAAACGTCTCCTTCTTCTGTTCCGCTTACCCATTCTTTTAAGGTTTCAATTCGTTTTTCAGTCAGTTTTTTAATAAAGATAGAAACACACATTGGATAAATACTTCCGTATTCAAGTTGCTTATTTTCTGCTGGGAACTTCATTTCAAGTTCTGCATCTCGAAACTGCATCCAAAGTCTTTGTGATTTTTTTAAGTTCTTCACAAAAATGGAATTTGATTTGTATTTTGACAATATGGTTTGATAGATTTCATTTAGTTGGGTATCCGTTTTACTGAATTCAGTATGTGCTTCTTTGTTCATTTCCGCTTGAGTTTGCGAGAAGCAATTAAAACTTACTATTAGAATTATAAATGTTAATAGGTTTTTCATTGTTGTTGTTTTTTAGTGAACGCTAACTCTGCGATATATACAATTTGTAGTTATACATAGTTATTTCCTGTTCTTTTTTATAAATTTGGTTGGGTTTAAATATCCTTGAGTGTTAGCAGAATATCCTCTGCCAATAGGAAGCCCTACTTCGTTTCTTAATTCTAAATGTAAATGCGCCAAATATTGCCCATCATTATTTCCGATTGTCCCTATTTTCTCTCCTTTTTTGATATAATCTCCTTTTTTGACATAGATTTCAGTACAATGTGCATAAAGTGATTCTACTTGTTTGTTTTTATCGATATAATGAACGATTCGTATTACATTTCCCCAACCTCCATTCACGTTTTCTGCAAATGAGACATATCCGTTTGCAATGGAATATATTGGGTCTCCTAAATCTGAATTTCCTCCGTTTATTCCATTCCAATCATCTCCTAAATGATTATTTTCTGTAAATTTTTGGGCATTATAATATCCTTTCGCATTTGGTTTTCCCACAGGATAATCAAAGCCGTTAGTTTTTTTTATTGTATCAAAATCTATGTTTTTAATTTCTATTTTATTGGAATAGTTTTGATTAAAAACATTTTTATCCGTTTTATTCTGCTTGCAACTTAATGTTCCAAGAAGTATTATCGCTAACAGATTTTTTTTTATCATAATTGTTTGTACTTGCAGGTAACACGATTTGAATATGGTGCGTTTGGCATTTCAACGCTCCAAATTTTCAGTTTGTTATTATGTATATTTATTGCTACCACCTTCATTTTTAGCACTATCTGCCAAATGTACTATATTATTTGTTGGCAACCGTTTTACCTTTTAAACCCACCTTCTGAATGAATAATTTGTCCTGTAATCCATTCTGCATCTTCACTTGTTAAAAATCCAATTAATTTCGCTGTATCTTTCGGCTTTCCAATTCTATTCATTGGAAATTG
>JAKITG010000076.1 GCA_021648195.1 Flavobacteriaceae bacterium
TTTATCCTTAATTAATAAATATATTTGCACCGTTTTGAATTTAACCCGAATTCTATATTAGGATTTTGTAATTAGGGTTGAGATTATAGCTAAAAATATGCCTTTACAAACAATATCAAAAGTGAATTTGATAGGTGCTGGATGGAGCGACTTTAAGCAGCTTACAAAAGTAGGTTTGTCGCTTAGTGTTATTTTTTCATCTGTAGCTGGATACCTCTTAGCAGCTCCTATTATAAATTATCAAACATTATTGTTGTTATCAGTAGGAGGTTATTGCGTTGTAGGTGCATCAAATGCATTTAACCAAATTATAGAAAAAGAACCTGATAAAATAATGAAACGCACAAAGAATCGTCCTATTCCTACAGGGAGAATGTCGGTTAATGTAGCAATGGTTATTGCAGTTTTTTTAGCTTTGGTGGGTATTTTAATGTTATTTAGTATAAACCCTAAAACTGCATTATTTGGAGCAATATCCGTATTCTTATATACCAGTGCTTATACACCGTTAAAACCAATTACACCATTATCGGTATTCGTTGGAGCTATACCAGGAGCCATCCCTTTTATGTTAGGTTGGGTTGCAGCAACTGGACAATTTGGAATAGAAGCAGGAATGCTATTTATGATTCAGTTTTTTTGGCAGTTTCCGCATTTTTGGGCAATAGGTTGGTTGCAATTTGATGAATATAAAAAAGCAGGATTTAATATGATGCCAACAGGAGAAAAGAATAAAAAGGCATCAAGGTTAATTATTATTTACACCATTTTTATGATATTAATCTCTATCGTTCCTGTTTTTAGAGTTACAGGAAATTTGTATTTATTACCTATTTCAGCAATATTGATTTTTGCTTTAGGAATAGTTATGCTATATTATGGTGTGAGGTTGCACAAAGAACAAACCGATATAACAGCTAGAAAATTAATGTTATCTAGTGTTTTATATATAACTTTGATTCAAATTATATTCGTAATTGATAAATTTTTACATTGAACTCATTAATAATTATGGAACAAAAAGAAAAAACGTACAAACAAATGTTATGGGTATCCATGATAAGTATGACTATGATGTTTGCAGGTTTAACAAGTGCCTATGTGGTAAGTAAAAACAGAGAAGATTGGGTGAGTTTTGAATTGCCAACGTCACTTTATATAAGTACCTTATTAATTATATTAAGTAGTATAACTTTTTACTTAGCTAAAAAGTTTATTAAAAAAAATGATACATCAAAAACAAGTCTGTTTTTAATCCTAACTTTAGGATTGGGATTAGGTTTTGTCTATTTCCAATTTCATGGATTTAAACAATTAATTGATGCAGGATTCTATTTTACAGGTAAGCAAAGTAATGTGTCAACTTCATTTTTATATGTTATTGTCATTACACATTTGATACATATTTTTGCAGGAATCATTGTTCTATTTACCGTTTTATTTCAAAATAGTAAGGGCAAGTACAAAGAAGGAAATACTTTAGGCTTAGAATTAGGCGCAATTTTTTGGCATTTTGTAGATGCACTTTGGATTTATCTTTTCTTGTTTTTTTATTTTCTTGCCTAATAATACCTTAGTTCTATGTTGAATGAGATGAGTAAATAAATAGTATTTAATTTTGTTATTTAAAAATCACTATCCATTACAAACAACACAGGGTAAATATTTTTATAGTTTATTGATTTAATTTGTCATTTATTTTTATATTTTTGCTTTTATCTAAAATAGAATATAAATATCACATTTTATTAAAGAGAGATTATTTATTAATTAAAATAATAATATTTTATGGAGGCAATTACTGCTGAATCCCCAAAAGGAGAAACTTGGAATGGAGGAGGAGATAGACCTTTTGGTTCAAGTTACGGAAAAATGATGATGTGGTTTTTTATCGTATCTGATGCTTTAACTTTTTCAGGATTTTTGGTAGCTTATGGTTTTATCCGTTTTAAGTTTATAGATTCATGGCCCATTGCCGACGAAGTATTTACTCATATTCCTTTTATTCATGGTAGTTTTCCAATGTACTATGTCGCATTTATGACATTTGTATTGATTTTTTCATCGGTTACCATGGTTCTTGCTGTTGATGCTGGCAAGCATATGCAAAAAGGAAAAGTGACATTCTATATGATTTTAACTATAATTGGAGGTGTAATTTTCTTAGGTTCTCAAGCTTGGGAATGGAAGACATTTATTAAAGGATCATACGGTGCTATTGCTTTAAGTGATGGGAAAATAGTGCAGTTTGTAGATGAAGCAGGTCATCAAATATCTTTAGAAAGTTTTGCTGCTCCGTCACATTCCGAAAGAGTACATCAAACAAAAAGTAAAGGGATTTGGTTTCAACAAGAAGCAACATTACCAACGGTAACTTTAGCACAAGTAAAAGAAGGTTTTGCAAATCATCCTGAAATTTCGTTGCGTACAGAACTTATAAATTTAGAAATAAGGAAAAAAACAATTGTATCAAGAGAAGATGCAAATAAACTTTTAAGTAAAGCAACCAAAGTTGTTCAGGGAGCTAACTTAAAAGAAAATGAATATGGCGAAACTTTATTTGCTGATTTATTTTTCTTTATTACTGGTTTCCATGGTTTTCACGTATTATCAGGAATCCTTATCAATATTATTATATTAATTAATGTATTAATAGGCACATATCAGCGCAGAGGTCATTATGAAATGGTAGAAAAAGTAGGTTTATATTGGCACTTTGTAGATCTGGTTTGGGTATTTGTATTTACATTTTTCTATCTTATATAAATAAAAAAAAACTAAAATGTCACACACAGAGTCACATACAGCATTAATTTGGAAAGTATTCGCCTTTCTTTCGGTACTAACTATAGTAGAAGTTTTTTTAGGAATTATTAAACCAGATGCTTTATATCTAACCCCATTTTTGGGAACAAGTTTATTAAACTGGATTTTCTTAATCCTAACTTTGGTAAAAGCTTACGGAATTGCATGGTATTTTATGCATTTAAAAGATGAAAAAACATGGTTTAGACGTGCAATTGTTTGGCCAGTAATTGTTTTTATTTCTTTACTAACATATATTGTGCTATATGAAGGAATTGCTACTTACGATGTTCTTTCCGAATGGGTAAGATGGACATACTAATTGTTGTCAAAATATTTAGAGAAGCGTTTTGAATTATCGAAACGCTTTTTTTATCTAATCATATTTATATTTAATGGTGAAGAATAAAAGAAATAAGTTAATATTAGCAATACTGTTTTTCGGACCTCTAATTTTCTACCTCTTTTTATTGACAGGAACCAATAATTTTGCAAAACTTCCAGTACTAACATCAAATGTTAATGATGTAAGTAATTTTACTTCAGAAAATGAAATTACTCTAGAAAAAAAGATAAGTGTACTCTGTTTTTTTGGAAAAGATTTATTGCATAAAAAAACTAATGCACTAAATTTAAATGAAAAAATTTATAAACACTTTTATGGTTTTAAAGATTTTCAATTTGTAGTTGTTCTACCAAAAGGAATGGAAGAGGATGCAAAACAGCTTAAAAAAGAATTAGGCGTTACAACCAATGTTGACAAATGGTTTTTTATTTTCGGAATAGAAGAACAAGTGTTAGAAATGTTTAATAGTTTACAGACAAATTATAAATTAGATGCAAATTTTTACAGTCCAAATGCTTTTATAATTGATAGAGAGATGCGCCTGCGTGGTAGAAATGATGATGAAGATGAAGTTGGTAAATTCTTATATGGTTATAATGCAGAAAATGTAGCGCCAATTCATCAAAAAATGGTAGATGATTTAAAAGTTGTTATTGCAGAATACCGTTTGGCTTTAAAGAAGAATAAGAAAGAAAGTTGGCTTAAAAAATGAAAAACTTAAAGAAATGAAAAATAAATCATATATAGTAGTTTCCTTTGTAGTTTTAATTTTCGGAATTTGGGCTTTGCCTAAAATTATGGCAAAATTTTCAAATGAAGAATTGGTGAAATTTGAACAAGTTCCATCATTTGAATTTATCAATCAAGATGGTATTAAAATTAGTAATAAAAATTTTAAGAATAAAGTTTATATAGTTGAATTTTTCTTTACTTCATGTCCAACGATTTGCCCTAAAATGAATGTGAGTATGAAAAAATTACAGCAAGAGTATTATGGTAATCCTGATTTTGGAATAGCTTCTATTAGTATTGACCCCAAAAGAGATACTCCAGAAGTTTTAAAATCCTATATGAAAGAAAAAGGAGTGACAATGAAGAATTGGCAATTTTTAACAGGAAAAAAAGAGATAATATATTCTTTTTCAACTGATGGATTTAAATTATATGCAGGAGAAAATAAAGAAGTTGAAGGAGGTTTTGAGCATTCAGGTTTATTTGCTTTGATTGATAAAAATGGGTTTATCCGTTCGAGAACTATCAAAAATGGTGAAAATGAAAATCCAATCAAATTTTATGATGGTTTGGATGCTGCCCAAGTACAATGGTTAAAAGAAGATATTGCAATTTTATTGAAAGAATAGAATTTTACTTCTTGAGAGGAGATAAAGAGGTATGTTAAGATAAAAGGAATAAATATCGTTGCAAAAGTTATTTTTACAAAAAAAATATGAAGCTCGATAAAAACTTAACTATACAAATCTAAAGGACAGAATAAGAAACAAATGACGAGAAATCTCTTAAATAATAAGTATTTAGCTTCCTTGGTCGATCTGTAGGAAATCGAAGATACAACAACTCTTTTAAGATAAATAAAAAGGATGAAGTTAATGACATTACCCATTAATACCAATTTAAACATATAATGTTGCATAAAATAGTTGTAGAACTTAAAAAATTAAAAAATGAATGATTCCGATAAAAAATACAACAAGTTAGTTATTATATTATCTATAGCTATTCCATTAGTTGTTGCAATGTTATTTAGTGTAAAAATAGATGTACAATTACCTGTTTTTTTACCACCAATTTATGCAAGTATAAATGCTTTAACAGCCTTGTTGTTACTAGTAGCAGTTTGGGCAATTAAAAATAAAAAAATAAAATTACACGAACGTTTAATGAAAACAGCAATTGTTTTTTCAGTAGTATTTTTACTGTTATATATTGCTTATCATATAACGTCAAATTCAACAACATTTAGAGGAGAAGGAATGATTAAATATTTTTATTATTTTATTTTAATCTCTCATATTTTATTATCTATTATTGTTATTCCTTTTGTGCTAATTACTTTTGTACGAGCCATTACCAATAATTTTGAAAGGCATAAAAAAATAGCAAGAATTACTTTTCCATTATGGTTGTATGTTGCCATTAGTGGTGTAGTTGTTTATATAATGATTTCACCGTATTATTAATTAATTCAAACAATTTTTACGTATTTTTAAACCTTTTACATTGATCAAGTTGTACTAAACAATTATATTTATCATTTAAAATCATTAATAAAGCCCATGTATAAAAGGTGGATTTATATCTTATTTTTTTTATTCTTTGCTCAAGTTATTTCAGCGCAATGCGCTATGTGTAGGGCAGTTGTAGAGCAAGGAGGAGAAGAGGCTGCAGAAGGAATAAATTCTGGAATTATTTATTTAATGATTTTTCCATATTTGATTATTGGAGCTGCAATATTTTTTTTATATAGAAGTTGGAAAAAACGATCGCAGACTAAATAATATTCAATTTTTTGTAACAAATATTATTTACACTCGTCAAATATCAAATAATAGAAAACAAAATTATAGAAATGTAAATTTTAAAAAATGAAAACCAAACTCACTTTTATTCTTCTTTTTAGTTTAATTATTTCAGTTTATTCTCAAGATTCAAATCCTGATGTAAAAAAATGGACATTGCAAGAATGTGTTGATTATGCTATTGAACATAATATTACAGTAAAACAAAATGAATATGATATTACATTAGCCGAAGTTGATAGAAAAGATGCTGTTGGTAACTTTTTACCATCCATAAATATAAATGGATCACATTCTTGGCTCGGAGGATTAACTACAGATATAACAACAGGTATTTTACGTAATCAAACTGCACAAACAACTTCTGCAAGTATTTCATCTGGAGTTATGATTTATAATGGTTTACAAAACATCAATAGGTTGAGAAGAGCTAATTTGAGTATTTTGGCAAACCGTTATCAATTGAATAAAATTAAAGATGATATTTCATTAAATGTTATCAATGCATATTTACAAGTTCTGTTTAATAAAGAGGCTGTAAATGTAGCACAACCACAGTTAGATATTTCTGTTGAGCAATTAAGACAAACCAATCAATTGGTTGAGGCAGGAACAATTCCTAAAGGTGATTTATTAGATATTCAGGCAACTTTAGCAAATGATGAACAAGATCTAATCATTGCCAAAAATAATGTGAGATTATCTTTATTGAGTTTAGCTCAATTATTACAGTTAGAAAATTATCATCTTTTTGATACAACCGAATCTGAAATTTCAAGTTTACCTTTGGTGAATTTAACAAATTATTCTGCAGAAGATATTTACAAAAAAGCCCTAGAAAATCGTAATGAAATTAAAGTAGCTAAAACTAATATTCAAATTGCAGAAAACGACATTAAAATAGCTAAGGGAGCAGCACACCCAACCTTATCTGGTTTTTATAATTGGAATTCTAGATATTCAAATTTAAATAGAATTATAGGTTCAGAAATTAATATAAATAATCCAATAAGAATTATTGGGCAAGTAGGAGCAACAGGTCAAAGTGTAATTGCAGATAATTTTATACCTATTACAGGTAGCCCTGATAGTTTTTTTAATCAATTCGATAGAAATAGAGGAAGCTCTTTTGGTTTAAGTTTACGTATTCCAGTCTTTAACGGATTTAAAGTTTCTAACGAAGTTAAAAGGGCGAAAATATTTTATGAAAAACAAAAATATCAATTAAATCAAGAGGAATTAGTTTTAGAAAGAACCATCCATTCCGTATATATTGATGCTTTAGGAGCTTTAAAAGTTTATGAAGCAGCTCAAAAATCGGTTGAAGCACAAAATGAATCCTTTCGATATGCTCAAGAAAGGTTTAATGTTGGTGTATTAAACTCATTCGATTTTAGTCAAATAAAAACTCGTTTGGTAAAATCACAATCTAATTTTTTAAGAGCCAAATACGATTTTATCTTTAAGGTAAAATTGCTTGAGTTTTACTATGGAATTCCAATAGTAATAGAATAATTTTTTAAACCACTTTGTATTGACTCTTATTTTAAACATAGAAACAGCAACAAAAAATTGTTCGGTTAGTTTATCAGAAAACAATAATATATTGGCTTTAGCCGAATTGAATGAAGGTCAGTTTTCTCATGCCGAAAAATTACACACTTTTATATTAAATATTTTAGTGCAAGCCAAAAAAACTATGCAAGATCTTGATGCAATTTCAGTAAGTAAAGGTCCAGGTTCTTATACAGGTTTACGAATTGGTGTTTCGGCAGCAAAAGGCTTGTGCTTTTCATTAGAGAAACCATTAATTTCAATTGCTACACTAACTTCACTTGCAAATGCAATTCAAGTAAATCAAGATGAGTTTATTATTTCTTTATTAGATGCTCGAAGAATGGAAGTTTACAGTTCGGTATATGATTCAAATCATCAGCAAATACGAGATATAAAAGCCGAAATAATTGATAAAAATTCTTTTTTGGAATTTTTAGAAAAAGGAAAAGTGTATTTTTTGGGAGACGGAGCAGGAAAATGTAAAGAAATTATTATACATAAAAACGCAGTGTTTCTTGACGGATATTTTCCGTCAGCAAAACAAATGGCAAAACTTTCTTATGATAAATATAAAATAAGCGACATAGAAGATGTCGCTTATTTTGAACCTTTTTATTTAAAAGATTTTGTAGTTACCAAATCGAAAAAGAAGATTTTCTAATACATATTTGGGTTTAACCTTCTTTATGAATCTCAACAGAGTGTGGATAAGGTATTTCAATACCAGCCTTATCTAAGGCCAATTTCACATTCTCGGTAGTTTCAAAATATACATCCCAATAATGTTCTGGTTTACACCAAGGTCTAACGGCAAAATCAACTGAACTATCTCCCAAGCCAGAAACATTAACTGTAGGTGCAGGATCTTGTAATACATTATCTACAGAAGAAGTCAACACACTCATTAAAACCTCTTTGGTTTGTTTAATATCAGAATCATAAGATACACCAAAAGTTAAGTCAACCCTTATTCTTCCTTCTTCAGTGTAATTGGTGATGTTGCCATTTGATAATGTTCCATTAGGAATAATAACTAGTTTATTATCTGGTGTGATAATTTTAGTAGTAAAAATTTCAATCTCTTTTACTACACCTAGTTGGTCTTGAGCCTCAATCAAATCACCTATTTTTATAGGTTTAAAGATCATTAATAAAACACCACCAGCAAAATTGGCTAGAGAGCCTTGCAATGCTAAACCAACAGCCAAACCAGCTGCTGCTAAAATAGCTGCAAATGATGTTGTTTCAACACCTAATTGACCTAAAATAGCAAGAATTAATAATATTTTTAATATCCAGCTAACAAGGTTGAGTAAGAATTTTTGAAGACTCACATCATAGCCACTTTTGGTCATGACATTACCTGTAACTTTTAGTATTTTTTTGATAATCCATGAACCAATCATCCATATGACAATAGCTCCAATAACTTTAATTCCATAAGTAGTTATAAATTCATAACCAGTATTCATTAATTTTTCAATATCCATAAGTTTAGTTTTTTAAATTAATTATTAATATAAGTGTAATGATTTCGGGGATGTTTTGTGTATAAAATAAGCATTCTTTTTTGCTTGAATAAGCACCATAAAGTAAATATACTAAAAAGCTACCAATACGATTAAAAGTATTTGTAAATATTTCATTTTTTAAATTTTATATAAATTTGTTTTAAAGCTTCGTCAATTTCATTTACAGGTAATTGACAAGCACCATCAACACATACAAAAATAGTTGTTTGATTTTCCGAATACTTGTATTCCAATAAAGGTAAGTTGCTTTCTTTTGTGCTACCTACAATTAATTTATTAGGAATGTAATTTTGGTTTAATTCTTTTAATTTTTCTTTAGCATTTTTGCCAACAATAGCAATTTCATAAAAATCTCCTAAAAGATTAGCATATAATATTGCCCAATTTGAAGAGTGAGAGCCGTATTGTATAATTTTGGTTTTTACATTGTGCAACATTTGTTTTGCTGTTTTAATATAGGTATTGTTACCAAAATAATGTCCAAGTTTAAATAAATTATTTGCCATAATAGAGTTGGAAGAAGGTATTACTCCATCATCAGTTTCAATTTTTCTAGAAACAAGTTCTTTATCCAGATTAGAAGTAAAGAAGAACATTTTACTCTTATCATCAAAGAAATGATCGAAGGTATAATTGGTGAGTTGCTTTGCGTTTTGCAACCATTTTTCATCTAAAGTAACTTCATATAAATTGATATAAGCATCTATTACGATTGCATAATCTTCTAAATAGGCATTGATATTGCTTTTGCCGTTTTTAAAGTTTCTATATAAGCCTCTATCTTCTTTATGTTGAACAGTTGCAATAAAATTAGCATTTTTTAAAGCAATGTCAAGAAATTTTTGTTCATCAAAAACTCGGTAAGCATCTATATATCCTTTAAGCATTAAAGCATTTAATGAAGTTAGAATTTTATCATCCAATCGTGGTCTGCTTTTTTTTGTTCGTGCTTTTAATAAAATATCTTGCCAATGGTTAACTTTTTCAGTAAGCTTTTCTATTGAAATATCGTGATTTTTGGCTATTTCACCGTTAGTTTTTGTTCTGTGTAAGTTGTAATTATCATGTTCCCATTTATGTGCATTGTTTATATTGTAATAATCAGAAAATAATTTAAAATCATCTTTAAGGATAGTTTCTAAAGCTTCTTTTTTCCACACATAAAAAGCACCTTCTTCCAATTTGCCTTGTTCATTGTCACTATCTGCATCAAGCGAAGTGTAGAAAGCACCATTTTCATGCATTAATTCACGTTCAACAAATTGAGTTGTACGATATACAATATCTTTATATAATGGATTTTTTGTTGCTAGATAAGCATCAGCATACAAGCTTACCATTTGTCCATTATCATACAACATTTTTTCAAAATGTGGAATATGCCATTTCGGGTCAACCGAATAACGAGCAAAACCACCACCCACTTGATCGAAAATTCCACCATACGCCATTTTGGTTAAAGAA
>JAKITG010000077.1 GCA_021648195.1 Flavobacteriaceae bacterium
TGAAGTCTGGAATTATGCACAATTAAGAGATGTTTATAATAAAGCTGCTAAAATTGCTAGAAAAGAACATGTACCTGTATTAATTCATGTAAAAGAACTAACTCAGCCACAAGGTCATTCAACCTCTGGATCGCATGAAAGATACAAAAGCAAAGAAGAATTAGATTGGGAAAAAGAATATGATTGTATTCTAAAAATGCGAAATTGGATTCTTCAATTTGAATTAGAAGGTTCTGAAGGAGAAATTTTAAAATTTGTAGAAAGCGAACAAGAAATTATTATTATTGAAAAAGAAGCTAAAAAAGAAGTAACGAAGGCAAAACGCACAGCATGGCAAGAATATACGAAACCCATGATTGAAGAACGCAAAAAATTACTTCTCTTACTTGAAAATGCTGCGCAAAAAAGTGAACATAAAATATTTATAGATAAACTAAAACGTGAACTCTCTGTAATTGATGAACCTATAAGAAAAAACATCTTAACTATAGCTAGAAAATCTCTTATTTATTTACGTGATGAGAATTTTGAAGAAAAAAATATTTTACAAAAATGGATAAAAAACTATCATGCTACCCAACAACCAAAGTATAGTTCACACCTATATAATGAACTAGATTCTAAAGCTACAAATATTAAAGAAATTGATCCCGTTTATGATGAAAATACCAAATTGGTAGATGCAAGAATTATATTGAGAGACAACTTTGATAATATCCTTTCAAAACATGATGATGTTTTAATTTTTGGAGAAGATTCAGGAAAAATTGGCGACGTAAATCAAGGACTACAAGGCTTACAAGATAAATATGGCATCAATAGAGTTTATGATACTGGAATTAGAGAAGCTTCAATTATCGGACAAGGTATTGGAATGGCCATGAGAGGATTAAGACCTATAGCAGAGATTCAATATTTAGATTATATTTTTTATGCTGCACAAGTTTTAACCGATGATTTAGCTACATTACACTATCGAACTTTTGGCAAACAAAAAGCCCCGCTAATTATTAGAACTCGAGGACATCGATTAGAAGGGATTTGGCACTCGGGATCACAAATGGGAGCGTTAATTAATTTATTTCATGGTCTATATATATTAGTTCCTCGTAATATGACAAAAGCCGCTGGGTTTTATAATACTTTACTTAAAAGTGACGAACCTGCAATAGTTATTGAAAGTTTAAATGGATACAGATTAAAAGAAAGAATGCCCAATAATTTAGGCAAATTTACAACTCCGATTGGTGTTGTTGAAACCATAAAAGAAGGAAATGATATTACTATTGTTTCTTATGGCTCTACTTTAAGAATGGTAGAAGAAGCATCAAAAGATTTATCTCAAGTCGATATAGATATAGAGATAATTGATGCACAAAGCTTACTTCCCTTTGATTTAAATCATGAGGTTTTAGCTAGTATTCAAAAAACTAATCGACTAGTTATTATTGATGAAGATATACCTGGAGGTGCATCTGCTTACTTATTAGATAAAATAATCAATAAACAAAAAGCATATTTCTACTTAGATAGCCAACCTGTTACAATTACTGCAAAACCTCATAGAACTGCTTATGGAACTGATGGTGATTACTTTTCTAAACCTTCTTTAAACGATATTTTTGAAGGCATTTATCATGTAATGCATGAAGTTGACCCTATAAAATATAAAGAATTATACTAGATTATACCAATTTAATTTTATAATGTCGTATAATTGAATTGAATTAATTTTTACAAGGTTGAGGCAAAATATTTTAGTATAGCCTTAGTTATAGTCAATTATTTTAACGAAAATATTGTGAACCCGCCTGCCAGCGAGGCAGGAATTAAACAATCTCAATGCGACATTATGATGTTAAATTGGTATTATATACGCTTAGACTTTTAATTAATTCCTAATTTTTTTTCATAAAATTACACGCTACACAATAAATTATTCGTTTTTTTGTTTTACTTTGTCGCTCCCTTCTAAATAATTTCAATTTATCACTTTGGAAATTTTATTTTTTTGAACACAAAAAAGGAAAAAAAATCGATGAAAAAAATATTTTTAGGATTAATGATTGGGTTAGTTTCATTTACGAATATTTCGTGGAATGAAGATGATACAAAAATCAACATATCACACACCTACTCAAAAGAATTTAGAAATTATTCAATAAAACTTTATGATATATTAAATAATCGAGATTTAAATTTTGAAGTATTTGAATATGCTTTAAAAGGATATACAAGTTTAGTTGCTCAAAATAAATTAGATAACTCTAAATATTTAACTATTATTGATATGAGTTTATCTTCAAAATTAGAACGTCTTTTTATTATTGATATGATAAACATAAAAATTGTTCATAAAAGTATAGTTGCTCATGGAGAAAATACAGGACTTGAATATGCCACTCATTTTTCGAATAAGATTAGCAGTCATCAAACTAGCTTAGGTTTTTACAAAACTGCCGAAACCTATTTTGGAAAACACGGTTTATCGTTAAGATTAGACGGTTTGGAATTTTCAAATAACAATGCTAGAAGAAGAGCAATTGTAATGCATTCTGCTGACTATGCCAGCAAAGAATTTATAAAAAACAATGGGAGGTTAGGTAGAAGTTTTGGCTGCCCATCAATACCTGAAAAAAATTATAAAGAAGTTATTCAAAAAATTAAAAAAGGTAGTGCTTTATTTATTTACCATACAAATAAAAATTATTTAGATAAATCAACCTTAATAAATAGTGACCTAGGCGAGCTATTTGAAGATCTATAGAATTAATTTAGACTTAAGCCTAGTCAAACAATTCCTTTCTTACTTTTTCATCATAACCATAAATATCTTTATAAAAAGTAAGTTCATTATCTTTATTACCAACACAAGTTATATAATGAATATAGATTGGTAATTTATTTGTTAGCCTCATCGTTTTTTCTTCTTTTTTCTTGATATAAGCATAAACAGTATCTAAAGTGAAAATATTTTTATCATACTTTAATATTTCATCTGTTAGTTTTAGTGCATTTTGTACCCGAACACACCCATGACTTTTGGCTCTTATATCTAAATAAAAATGACGCTTGGTTGGCGTATCATGTAAATAAATAGAATATTTATTATAAAATTTGAACTTAACTAAACCCAAAGAATTTGATACTCCACCCTTTTGGCGAATATAATAATGAAAATTCTTTTTATGAATAGTATCCCATTTGATACTATCTAAGTTCATTTTTTTAAACTTATTCGAAAAAATTTCATAATTATTTTTTTTCATATAACTAGAATCCTTTTTAACTTTAACCAAAATTTCTTTTACAGAAATACTTGTTGGTACATTCCAATATGGATAGGCAACCAAATGATTTAATTTACTATAAATTTCTAAAGTTTTATTTTTTACTGAACCAACCACAACATTATGTTTTGATAACAGAGAATCGTTTTTAAAATACTCTAGAGAATAAGAAGGAATATTCACATAGATATAACTAGAATTCCATCTATTTTTCCAACGCCACCGTTCTAAACTAACAGCGGCATTTTGATAATATTCTAAAGGACTTTTTGACAAAGCCTTTGCTGTATTTCTTCCAACCACACCATCGGCTGTTAAACCATGACTTACTTGAAACTTCTTTAATCCATTTATAAAAATTGAATCGCTTGCATTTTGTGAAATATATTTATGCAACTCTAATACTTTTCTTGCTTGATTATACGCATTTAAAGAATCTACTCTAAAACTTGAAACTTTTATTTCATTACTTGAAAACGATGCTTGCTTTAAGTAACTCTGTAATGATTTTTGCAAATACTCATAGGCTTTATGCTGTGGCTGTAGATCAAATAAACGCTCTAAAACACTATCTTTTGCAACAGCATTTGCATAATAATTGGGTAAATCTATTGAAAAAAGTTTTCTTTTTAAAGTTGATAAAGAATCAATATTTTCAATCTTTCCGAAATTTAAATGTTTTCCGAAAAGCATATAACTATCACTTAAAATAATTTCTAAAAGTGTAACATCTTCATTTAAAATATCTGATGTTTTTTTCTCTTTAAGCTGTTTTACAATTTTTTGAAGCTGTTGAAATTTATAATCTCTTGATTCTAATCCGTAATAATTTGCATGATTAATAATACGATATAATGAATCTCCTAAAACATTTAAATTTAAAGAATCAGTAAGCCATACAGCTTTATAATTATTCTTTTTATAAAATTGTTCTATTCTATTTTTATCTGAAAAATTATTCTTTTTTAAAACAGAGTTCAAATTTTCAATTAAATAACTATCAAACTTCTCTTGTGGCTCAACAATCTCAACTTGAGGTATTATTATCTCTTTTTGCTTTGTTGAACAAGAAAATAACATACCAAATATGCTAAGGAGTAAAAAAGGGGATTTCATAGTAATTATTTGTTGTCTATAAATTTATAGGTTGTAAATATATGGATAATTATAAACTCTTGTTAATTTTCTTTACCAAGGAAGGTCCTTCGTAAATGAACCCAGAAAATAATTGAATTAAATCAGCTCCAGCATCTAATTTTTCTTGTGCATCTTTTGCAGAATAAATTCCTCCTACTCCAATTATTGGAAAGGATTTATTAGAATTTTTTGCTAGAAAACGAATGACTTCTGTAGAACGTTTGGCAACAGGTTTCCCACTCAATCCACCTGTTTCATTTTTCTTATCAGATTGCAACCCTTCTCTTAAAATGGTAGTGTTTGTGGCAACAACTCCTGCAATTTTAGTAATACTTACAATGTCAATAATATCTAATAATTGTTCGTCTGTTAAATCGGGGGCAATTTTTAATAATATAGGTTTAGAATTCTCTTTTTTATTATTCTCTTCCTGTAAAGAGTTTAATAGATTAGTTAGTGGTTCTTTATCTTGTAAAGCTCTTAGATTGGGTGTGTTTGGAGAACTTACATTAACAACAAAATAGTCAACTACATCAAATAAAGCTTTAAAACATATTAAATAATCATCAACGGCATTCTCATTTGGAGTAATTTTGTTTTTACCAATATTTCCTCCAATAATAATTTCTGAATTGCGTTTTTTTAATCGTTCAACAATCACTTTTACACCATCATTATTAAAACCCATTCGGTTGATAATTGCTTTATCTTCTATCAACCTGAATAACCTTTTTTTAGGGTTTCCAGATTGTGGTTTTGGAGTTACTGTTCCTATTTCGACAAAACCAAATCCAAAATTAGAAAACTCATCAAACAACATGGCATTCTTATCAAACCCTGCAGCTAAACCTACTGGATTTTTAAAAGTTAATCCGAATAAGGTACGTTCTAATTTTTTGTTTTTAACTTCAAATATTTTTTTGATAACTTTCCCTTTAAGAGGAATTTTAAAGATAAACTTTAAAACAGAAAATGTAAAATGATGTACCTTTTCTGGATCAAATAAAAACAATATTGGACGTATAAAAAGTTTGTACATTTATTAGCTTTTGACTTTTGACTGTTAGTTACTTAAAAACATCTAACCTCCAGCTTTTAACTTCTATTTTCTATCTTAGTTCTGCTTCAAATTGCTTGATATAAGTTTGCTGTAACTTACTCATAATCTTATCAATTTGTTTTTCATTTAGTGTTTTATTTTCATCTTGTAAGACAAAACTTAAAGCATACGATTTTTTACCTTTTGGTAATTTATCTCCTGTATATACATCAAACAAATCTACATTTTTTAGTAATTTTCTTTCACTTTGAAATGCTGCATCATATAAATCGGAAAACTTTATTTTCTTATCTAACAGCAATGCTAAATCACGTTTTACTTCAGGATATTTTTGCAAAGGCTTTACTTTTAAATCTTTCTTACCTACACATTGTAAAATATTATCCCAATTGATATCGGCATATAAAACTTCTTGCTTGATTCCTAAATCTTTTAAAATAGTTCTTTTTACAATTCCAAATTCTACCAATTTATTTTTCCCTAACTGAAAGGCAATGGCTTCAGAAAAAATATCATTTTTAGTTGCCGAAATTCTTAAATTACTTATTCCTAATCGTAATAATAATGAGGTTATAATTCCTTTTAAATAATAAAAATCGGAAGCTTGATTTTCTACATTCCAATTGTTTTTTTGCAAATTTCCAGAAACAATGAGTGACAAATGTTTTTGTTCGGTGTAACCACTTTCATATTTATGGTATGTATTACCAAATTCAAAAAACTTTAAACTGTTGTTTTTTCTATTGATATTATAGGCAACAGATTCTAAACCGCCAAACAACATAGACTGCCGCATCACAGACAAATCACTACTTAAAGCATTTAGCATGGTAACATTTTGATTTTTATTTAACATTTCTAATTTATCAACATAGTCTAGTTTTGTTAAAGAGTTTGCCATAGTTTCATAAAAACCTTGCGACACTAAAAAATTAGCTATTATATCTTCAACTTTTTCAGTACTTATTTTATTAAAACTAGAAACAGAAGTATTTAATTTTTGAGGGATTTTAATATTATTATAACCATAAACTCTTAAAATTTCTTCAACAATATCTGCCTCTCGAGTAACATCAACACGATAGGAAGGAATTGTTAAACCCAAACCTGATTGGGTTTGATTATTGATTTTTATATCTAATGAAGCTAAAATATTTTTAATGATTTCTTCTGAAATTTCTTCTCCTATCAATTTATGAACTCTCTCATAGGAAATATGAACTTGAAAGTCTTCAATTTTATTAGGATAAATATCTGTGATATCAGAAACTATTTTACCACCTGCTATTTCACTAATCAAAATTGCAGCACGTTTTAATAATAAAACTACTGCTTCAGGATCAATTCCTCGTTCAAATCGAAAAGAAGCATCTGTATTTAAAGCATGTCTTTTTGCTGTTTTACGTATAGAAACTGGATTAAAATAAGCACTTTCTAAAAATATTGTTTTTGTTTTTTTAGTAACTCCCGAATCTTCTCCACCAAAAACTCCGGCAATACACATAGGGTTATTCTCTGCATCACAAATCATAATATCATCTTCATCTAAGCTTCTTTCAACACCATCAAGAGTAACAAACTTGGTGCCACTTGGTAAATTCTTAACTATAATCTTATCTCCTTTTATTTTATCTGCATCAAAAGCATGTAAAGGCTGCCCCAAGCCATGTAAAATATAATTGGTAATATCAACTATATTATTGATTGGTTTTAAACCTATTGACTTTAACCGTTCTTGTAACCATTTTGGAGAATCTTCAACTTTTATATCTGTTATTGTAATTCCTGCATATCGAGGTACTAATTTAGTATTATCAACTTCAACTTTAATTTTAAAAGTACGTTCATCAACATGAAAATTACTTACTGGCGGTGTGATTAGCTTTTTTCTAATTTTTTCCATCTGAAGTAAACCCGCTTTTAAATCACGGGCAACACCTAAATGACTCATTGCATCTGCTCTATTTGGAGTTAAACCAATTTCAAAAATAGAATCGGTTTTAATATCAAAAATTTCTGCTACAGAAGTGCCAATTTTTACATTTTTATCTAAAACTAGAATTCCATCATGACCTTTCCCTAGCCCTAATTCATCTTCAGCGCAAATCATTCCAAAACTCTCCTCTCCTCTTATTTTACCTTTTTTTATAGTAAAATTCGCTCCATCTTTAGCGTATAAAACAGTACCTATAGTGGCAATAGGTACTTTTTGACCAACAGATACATTTGGTGCTCCACAAACAATTTGCACAGGTTCGCCATCACCTAAATCAACTTTAGTTACTTTTAATCTATCTGCATTTGGGTGTTGCTCGCAAGCCAAAACCTCTCCTACAACAATTCCTTTTAAACTGCCTTTAACAGTTTCAAAAATTTCAATTCCTTCTACTTCTAAACCTAAATCGGTTAAAATTTCTCCTATTTTTTCTGCTTCTAAATCAATTTTTAAAAAATCTTGTAACCAATTATATGATATTTTCATTATATCTTTTTTTATTAAGTCGCAAAGATAAACAATTGAACATTGTAGATACAAAAACGATTACAAGAAATTTATACATCATTAGAACTTTTTTTTTAAATTTAAAATCCTTACTTTGCAGTGAATAAAATTTATACCATGTCTCAAGAAATCACACGTTTATTTGACTTTGCTTACTATCAATTAGAAAAATTTAATTTAGAAAAATCTTTAGTTACTAAAAATAATGGCAAATGGGTAGCAACTTCTACCAAAGAATTTATCAAAAAAGCCAATGCTATTAGTAGAGGATTGTTGCGTTTAGGAGTAAAACCAAATGATAAAATTGCAGTAATATCTTCTTCAAACCGAACTGAATGGAATGTTTTAGATATTGGAATATTACAAATTGGTGCTCAAAATATACCAATATATCCAACAAGTTCAAAAGAAAATTACGAATATATTTTTAACCATGCCGAAGTAACATTTTGCTTTTTATCTGATGAAGATGTTTTAGAAAAAGCTAATGCAATAAAAAACAATGTACCAACTTTGCAAGATATTTATTCATTTGATAGTATAAATGATTGTAAAAATTGGGAAGAAGTTATACAACTTGGAGCAGATCAAAGCAACCAACTAGAAGTTGATCAATTAAAAAACAATGTAAAATCAAATGACTTAGCTACCATAATTTATACCTCAGGAACAACGGGCACACCAAAAGGCGTTATGTTATCACATCATAATATTGTATCAAATGTGCTTGATAGCTACCCAAAACTACCTATAGTTCAAGGTAAAAGTAAAGTGATTAGTTTTTTACCTGTTTGTCATATTTTTGAACGTATGCTTCATTATTTATATATATATAGTGGTATAACTATTTATTTTGCCGAATCTATAGAAAAAATTCCTGATAATTTAAAAGAGGTAAAACCTAACTTTATGAGTGTAGTGCCTCGATTGCTCGAAAAAATATATGATAGTATTATTGCCAAAGGATCTGAACTTACGGGTATTAAAAAACAATTATTCTTTTGGGCAGTAGAACTAGGTTTACAATATAAACCTTACGGTGAAAATGGCTGGTGGTATGAAAAAAAATTAGCACTTGCTAATAAGCTAATTTTTAGCAAATGGCAGGAAGCTCTTGGTGGAGAATTACACACTATGGTTTCAGGTAGCGCAGCTCTACAACCCAGATTAACTCGAGTTTTTGCTGCTGCAAATATGCAAATTATGGAAGGATATGGTTTAACCGAAACATCTCCCGTTGCTACTGTGAATATGTATGCTGATAAGAATTTTAAAATAGGATCGGTTGGAAAACCAATTGATAATGTTGAAATTAAAATTGCTGAAGACGGAGAAATTTTAATTAAAGGCCCCAATGTAATGCTAGGTTATTTTAAAGACCCCGAAATGACTGCCAAAGTAATGACTGGTGATTATTTCCATACAGGAGATAAAGGCGAAATAGATGCTAATGGATTTTTATCAATTACTGGAAGAAAAAAAGAAATATTTAAAACTTCTGGAGGTAAATACATCTCGCCTGTTTTACTTGAAAATAAAATGAAAGAGTCTCGCTTTATTGAACAAATATTAGTGGTTGGAGAAGGTCAGAGAATGGCTGCTGCCATAGTTCAACCCAATTTTTCTTTTCTAAAAGAATGGGCAAAAAAACACGCTATTCAAACTGGTAAAACTCAAGAAGATTTAATAAACTGCGAAGAGGTAAAGCAAAGAATATTAAAGGAAATTGAATATGGAAATAAATCTTTTAGCAAATGGGAAACTATAAAGCGTATTGAGCTAACCTCAGAAGAATGGTCGGTTGAAAACGATTTACTAACCCCTACTTTTAAACCAAAAAGAACAACAATTCTTAAAAAATATAAGCATTTATATAATAAAATATATGATTGTTAATCATTAATGTTTAGTAAAATACATAAAGCCTCCAAAATTTCAAGACCATTTAAAACACTGTTGCCCAATAAAGACAAAATACCGTCTTAGGGCTTGTTACAAAATAACCTGTACATTTTGTCTTGTTCTTTTGCCTTGCCAACACGCCAGCTGGCTCATCGCTAAAAATGTCCACTGGACATTTTTTTAACGCTCTGCCCTGTTAAAAAGCCT
>JAKITG010000078.1 GCA_021648195.1 Flavobacteriaceae bacterium
TTTTACAAATAGTATTGTTTGATTAATAATTTGTTGTTTGTTCATATTTAAAGAAGTTTCAATTGCAAAATAAAAAAAACCTCTGTAAAAACAGAGGTTAAATGAGTTAAAAGGTATTAAAATTTATTTTAACAAAATTCTTCGTATGCACCTACTAAATTTGCTGCAATCATTTCTGCAGACCTACCTTCAATATGATGACGTTCTAGCATATGCACTAATTGTCCATCTTTAAATAAAGCAACAGAAGGTGATGACGGTGGAAAGGGAATCATTTTTTCTCTAGCTGTGGCAGTAGATTCAACATCAACACCTGCAAAAACAGTTGTAAGGTTTGTAGGTGTTTTATCAAATTCTAAAGAAGTAATAACGCCTGGTCTAGCAGTTCCAGCTGCACATCCACAAACAGAATTAACGACTATTAGGGTAGTTCCTTTCTTTTGTAAAACATTTTCAACATCTTGTGATGTATATAATTCTTCAAAACCTGCATTTACTAATTCTTGACGCATTGGTTTTACTAATTCTTCAGGATACATATTTTTTTGTTTTTTAAGTTATAAATAGATTACAAAGATAGTGAATGAATTTTTAGAACTCACCTTAAATTATTAGAGAAGGAAGTGATTTGAAATGAAAAAGCTTTAAATCTTAATTTTGTTCAATATTGTAGTGATCTTTATATGCTTATATTTATTCATAAATGTATATTTGTGCTTTATTTTAAAAATAGAATAATGGCAAATTTTTCAAAATGGTTAGGTGCTGGTTTAGGGTGGACTTTTGGTGGTCCGATAGGTGGTATATTGGGCTATGTTTTAGGTAGTTTTGTTGATGGTTTTTCGGAAGTTGAAATTAGAGAATATCAGCATGAAGCTAAAAATAATATAAATACTATTTCTGGAGATTTTGAAATAAGTCTATTAGTTTTGGCAGCAATAGTTATTAAAGCTGATGGTAAAATTGATAAGCGAGAATTAGGTTTTGTACGTTCAACTTTTATTGGAATGTATGGTGAGAGTCGAGCAAGTAAAGCATTTAAACTCTTTAAAGGAATTATTGCAGATAATAATATTTCTACACGTCAGGTTTGTATGCAAATTAAGCAGCATATGACACATGCATCTCGTTTACAATTACTTCATTTTTTATTTGGTGTGGCCAAAGCCGATGGTGTAGTTACGCAAGAAGAAATGCGTAAAATCCATACCATTGCAGGGTATTTAAACATCAATGAGCATGACTTTATTTCTATTAAAGCTATGTTTTATGATGAAGTAAATAGTGCTTACCAGATTTTAGAAATTAAAAAGGACGCTACTGATAGGGATGTGAAAAAAGCATATCGAAAAATGGTAAAAAAATATCATCCTGATAAATTACGTAATTTAGGTTCAGAACATTTAAAAGGTGCTGAAGATAAATTCCGTCAGGTACAAAATGCTTATGAGCGTATTCAAGAAGAAAGAGGAATGTAATTTAAGGTGGTTGTAAAAGAACTTTTATAATGGTCTTAATTCAATGAGATATTTTTTTGAATATATTCCAAAGGGTCTAAGGCATTTTCAACTGTATAGTTACCACTTTTTGTTCTTCGTAAAGAAGATAAATGAGCACCCGAATTTAGAGCTTTCCCAAAGTCATTAGCAATAGAACGTATATAAGTTCCCTTACTACAAACTATTTTAAAATCAATATTAGGTAGTTCAATTTTGGTAATTTCAAATTCAAAAATGGTAATTTTTCGAGATTCAATGGTTGTGGTTTCACCTTTTCTTGCCAATTCATACAGTCGAATACCATCTTTTTTTATAGCAGAATATAGTGGAGGAGTCTGTTTAATTTCTCCTAAAAATAATTTTGTTGCCTCATTTATATTCTTTTCTGTAATATGATTGGTTGAAAAAGTTTGATCTACTTTTGTTTCTAAATCATAAGAAGGTGTTGTTGTTCCTAATGTAAAAGTACCCGTATATTCTTTGATTTCTGCTTGTAATTTTTCTATCGTTTTTGTAAATTTACCAGTACAAATAATTAGTAAACCTGTTGCAAGAGGATCTAAAGTTCCAGCATGACCGACTTTTATTTTTTTGATATTAAACTTCTTTCTAATCGCCCAACGCAATTTATTTACAATTTGAAAAGAAGTCCATTGTAAAGGTTTATCAATTAAAATAACCTGACCAGTTTTAAAGTCTTCAACATTCATTTATAAATAAAAATATGCATAAGTCATGGCAATAATACCAACGATAAAGCAATATATGGCAAAGTAATAAAGTTTACTGTTTTTCACTAAAGAAATCATCCAATTACAGGCAAATAAACCTGAAATAAAAGCAGCTATAAAACCGATGCTCATACTACCAATTTGATCACTTTGTAAGCTTATTTCTCCACCCATAATATCTTTAGCTACTTTTCCAAAAATAAGAGGAACTACCATTAAAAATGAAAAACGAGCAGCTTTGGTTCTATCAATTCCTAACAATACAGAAGTTGATATGGTTGCTCCTGATCGTGAAATGCCAGGTAACATTGCTATTGCTTGTGATACACCTACAATAAAAGCGTTTTTATAAGATATGTTTTTATCAGTATTTTTTGCTTTATCGGCAAGTAATAATAATAATGCTGTAATAATGAGCATAAAACCAACCATTAAAATATTTCCGTTAAAAAATGCTGCCAATTGATCTTCAAACATAAGCCCGATAATTGCTGCAGGAATCATAGAAACGATGATTTTTAAAGAAAATTTGGATTCTTCATTCCATTTAAATTGAAAGAGTCCTTTAATAATTTCTAAAACTTCTGTTCTAAAAACAACTAGTGTACTTAATGCTGTTGCAAAATGTAAAACAACAGTAAAGGTTAAGCTTTCTTCGGGAACAGTTTTGTTGCCAAAAATTGCTTTCGCTAGTTCTAAATGACCACTTGATGATACTGGTAGAAATTCGGTTAAACCTTGAATAATTCCAAGAATAATTGCCTCTAAATAACTCATAAATAATTATTGACTAGAATTTTGAATAAATAAAAATTTAATTTTCTGTTTTATTCGGATTTGCCATAATTGCATAGATTTCGATTGCTAACCCAATAAGAACTAGTGTAGGAGCTAATCGAATGCGTTGGAAGTTATAGATATTTTCATTAAAAACATTAGGATCATCACTTCCGCCACCTGCCATTAAAATAAAGCCGATTAGTATAATAACGATACCAATTGTCATAATAGTATAATTTCTTTTTCCAAAAAGAAATTCTCTAGATTCTTTCTCTTGTTTTTTTATTTTTTTAGACATTTTGTATATTAATTTTGTTAAAAATATAACTCATCTGTTCTTAAATTCAAAAACCTTTGGGTTGCAAAATATGTGCTTAACCATGTGATGATTATTCCAATTAAGAAAATTCCGCCAAATAAACTTGCCAATTCTATTTGACTATTGATTAAACCTAATTCAGGAAATTTATTATTTATATAGTAAATTACAGCTGATAATGCAATTAAAGCAAGAGTCGCTCCAATAGCACCTAATAGAATACTCCTCCAAATAAATGGTTTTCTAATAAAACGCTTCGTTGCTCCAACCATTTGCATAGTTTTGATAGTAAATCTTTTTGAATAAACAGATAATCGAATAGAACTGTTAATTAAAACAACAACAATTAAAGTAGCCAAGCTGCTAAATATCAACATAAAAAGACTTATTTTTTTTACATTTTCAGTTAATAAACCAATAAGAGGTTTGTCGTAAGAAACATCAGAAATAAATTGATTTGTAGCATACTTTTTTTCAATTTCAGCCATTTTTTCAGGAGTTACATAATCTGCTTTCACAAAAATATCAATAGAATTTTGTAAAGGGTTATAACCTAAAAAATTCATAAAATCTTCTCCGTTTTCTTTTATATAAGTTTTGGCTGCATCTTCTTTTGAAATAAATTTTGTGCTTTTTGTAAAAGACTCTTTATTAATTTTTTTCTGTAAATTTAAAATACCTTGCTTTTTTACGTCATTTTTAAAAAAGAGTGTAATGGCAGCTTTTTCTTTGAAATAATTAGAAACATTTTTAGTGTTGATAACTAATAAGCCTAAAATGCCTAGTAAAAAAAGTACCAAAGAGATGCTGATTACTACCGAAATAAAAGAAGAACGCAATCTTCTTTTGTGATATTTTTCAAAAGATTTACTCATTAGAGATGTGAATGTTTTGTGTTTTGCAAGATAATTAATTCTAAAGAAAAGACAAGCATAAAATTTTGGTGAATTATTGTGCGTTTTTAAATATCTTGGCAGAGTTCAATTAAAACACCATTTGTTGTTTTTGGATGTATAAATGCTACTAATTTATTATCGGCACCTTTTTTTGGTGTTTCATTTAATATGTGAAAGCCTTCCTTTTTTAAGCGAGCAATTTCATCAACTATATTTTCAACAGCAAAGGCTATATGGTGAATTCCTTCTCCTTTTTTTTCTATAAATTTAGCTATTGAACTATTGGGATTTGTAGCTTCAAGTAGTTCAATCTTATTGGTGCCTATTTGAAAAAATGAAGCCTTTACGCCTTCAGTTAAAACTTCTTCCATTTTGTAACTTTCTTTATTGAAAAGAGAAGTAAATAATTCATTTGATTTTTCAATATCTTTAACTGCAATTCCGATATGTTCTATTTTTTTCATTTCGATAGATTGGGTTAATTCATTTTTGGTATAATTATTTCAAAAATAAATATTTTTAATAGATAATAGCCTTATTTTTGTATTTATGGAAACAAACAGGCAAAAAAAGATTGCAGGAGTTTTGCAAAAAGATTTGGTAGATATTTTACAAAGTGCAGCTCGTGATGGTATGAAAGGTGTAGTAATTTCGGTTACAAAAGTGTCTGTAACTTCAGATTTGGGTCAGGCAAAAGTATATTTAAGTGTTTTTCCAACTACAAATAGAGATTTAATTTTGGAAGGGGTTATTTCAAATACACAGTCGATTAGATATGAAATGGCACAGCGTACTAAAAATCAGTTAAGACGTATGCCAGAACTGGCCTTTTTTATAGATGATTCTTTAGATTATATTGAAAATATTGATGCTGCTTTAAGAGGTGAAAATAAAGATCCTATAAAAAATCCTGAAATTTTATCTAAAAAGAAAAAGAAATAAATTGAATTTTTCGCTCTACATAGCAAAGCGTTACCTATTTTCAAAAAGCAGCAACAATGCCATTAATATTATTACTCTAATTGCTACAATTGGAGTTGTAGTGAGTACAATAGCCTTATTTGTAGTTCTTTCTGTTTTTTCTGGGTTGAAAGATTTTAGTTTGAACTTTATTAGAACTGCTGACCCTGACTTAAAAATCACTTCGGTTCATGGCAAATCATTTTATTTTAATTATACTCTTGAAAAAGCATTAGTAAAAGAAAAAATTGAAGCTTATACAAAAATAATTGAAGAACGGGCTTTTTTTAATTATGGAGATAAATCTCATATCGCTGTAATTAAAGGGGTTGATACCAATTTTTTACACGTTAACAAAATGGATACTGCGGTTTATTTTGGTGAATGGATTGATTATAGTGCAAAACATACTGTTGTTGTAGGGAGTGGTATTTCAAATATACTTTCGGTTGGTACCTATGATTACTTAGAGTCTCTTAAAATTTCTGTTCCTAAACCAGGAAAAGGATATATAACTGATTTTAGAAAAGCGCTTAATCAGGTAAATACTCAGCCAGTTGGAATTTATAAATTAACAGATGATTTGGATAAAAAATATGTTTATGCAAACTTAGAATTGGTCCAAGAACTTTTAAGTTATAGACCTAATCAAATTTCGGCTGTAGAGATAAAAATAACAAATAGTAAAGATATTAGTTCTGTTAAACAAGAATTGCAAAATAATTTAAGTGCAAATTATAAGATAGAAACCAGAGAGCAATTAAATTCGGTATTTTATAAAATGTTAAATACCGAAAATTTGGTTTCTTATTTAGTTTTTACATTGATTTTAATTATTGCTTTATTTAATGTTATTGGCGCTATTGTTATGATGATAATTGATAAGCGTGATAATTTAAAAACCCTATTTCATTTGGGTTCTAATATTAAAGAAATAAGAAAAATATTTGTTTTACAAGGGTTTTTACTAACCTTATTTGGTTTGATTATAGGATTGTTGATAGCGATTCCTTTTGTTTTATTGCAAAAAAAATATGGATTTATAATGATAACAAATTCTTTAGCTTATCCTGTAATGTTTCATTTGTCTAATGTATTGATTGTTACCCTTACGATTGTAATTTTAGGATTTTTAGCTGCAAAAATTGCAAGTGCTAGAATATCAAAAAAGCTAGTGGAGTAAAATAATACCAATTTAATTTTATAATGTCGTATAATTGAATTAAACAATCTCAATGCGACATTATGATGTTAAATTGGTATAAGACCGTTGCAAAAGCTATTTTTACAAAGAAGTATGACGCTCGATAAATATTTATAATCTAAGTTCGACCTAAAAATAATCAATTTTTTTGGACATTGATGATACTTTGTTGACTAATGAAACACGTATATCCAGAAGCATAGTCTTACTTCTTTCTAAAATAAATCACAATAGGAACACCATTAAAATTATATATTTCACGCAGTTTATTTTCAATATACCTCTTGTAAGGGTCTCTTATATATTGTGGTAAATTGGCGAAAAATACAAATTGAGGAGTAGGAGTAGGCAATTGCATACAGTATTTTATTTTCACAAACTTACCTTTATATGCTGGCGGAGAATTTTGTTTAATAATTTCTAGCATAGTTTCATTTAGTTTGCTAGTAGTAATTTTATTTTTTCTATTTTCAAAAACTTCAACTGCCGTTTCAATAGCTTTAAAAATTCTTTGTTTGGTTAAGGCAGAAATAAATAGAATAGGAACATCTGTGAAAGGAGCTATTTCTTGTCTAATTTTTTCTTCAAATTGTTTGGTAGTATGAGTATTTTTTTCAACCAAATCCCACTTATTTACCAAGATAATTATTCCTTTTTTGTTTTTTTCTGCTAACCAAAAAATATTTTGATCCTGACCTTCAAAACCCCTGGTTGCATCAATAATAAGGATACAAACATCGCTATACTCTATGGCTCTTACCGAACGCATTACCGAATAGAACTCTAAATCTTCTTTAACTTTTGATTTTTTTCTAATTCCTGCCGTATCAATCAAGTTAAATTCAAACCCAAAACGATTGTATTTGGTGTCAATTGAATCTCTAGTTGTTCCAGCAATATCAGTAACAATATATCTTTCTTCACCAATTAAAGCATTGATAAAAGAAGATTTTCCAGCATTTGGTCTTCCTACAATGGCAAATCGAGGTAAATCATCAACAATTTCTTCTTTATTTTTTGGAAGTGCTTCAACTATAGCATCTAATAATTCTCCAGTTCCACTTCCATTAATACTTGCAATGGTATAATATTCGCCTAAGCCTAGGGAATAAAAATCTACGGCTTCAATATCTAGTTTGCTACTATCTACTTTGTTAACAACTAAAAATACTGGTTTTTTAACTCGGCGAAGCAGTTTGGCAACATCTTCATCCATACCCGTTACGCCACTTTGAACATCAACCATAAAAATAATGGCATCGGCTTCATCAATAGCTAGTTCAACTTGTTTGTCTATTTCTTCTTCAAATATATCATCACTTCCAACTACATAACCACCAGTGTCAATAACCGAAAATTCTTGTCCGTTCCAGTCGGTTTTACCATAATGTCTGTCGCGAGTAACACCGCTTACAGCATCAATAATAGCTTCTCTTCGCTGAATTAAACGATTAAAAAGTGTTGATTTCCCAACATTAGGTCTTCCAACTATAGCAACGATATTTCCCATTTCATTTAAAATAAATTCGATGCAAAGATAATGTTAATAGTTTGATATTTGGGTTGCTAGTTATTGGTTTTTTAGTCGTTAGTTTTCGAGCTTAATAGCATTTAGTGTTAGGTATTTGATATTTTGGTATCTAGTATTTGGAATTTGGTTTTTAGGTCTGATACTTGAATTTTTAGTTTTTAAATTTGGATTTGTTCATTAAAAAAATGTATATTTATTCGAAAATTTTTGATATATGAACCAACCAATACATGACAATCAGGTTAATAGAATTTTATTAAAGCCTCGTTTTAAAATGGAGCTAGATGAAAGTCAGGAAGAGATTTTAGAAAAATTTAAAGCCAATATTAATGCTAAAAATTGTAAATATAGCTCTAGAATATCGGGTAATCATATATTTTTGGATGTGCCAAAAGCTGAAGAACATTTTTGGTCACCTCAGTTGCAAATAGAAGTTGTTAAAGGTGAAGATAAAAAAACAATTGTAAAAGGAATCTTGGGTCCAAAACCTCAAGTATGGACACTTTTTATGTTTCTTCATTTTATTGTAGCTATTACTTTTGTCGTGTTTTTTGTCGTATTTTATGTGAATTGGAGTTTAGAAAAAGATTTTCAATTTTCAAAATATATGCTGATTGGTTTGCCTATATTTTGGGTGATTCTTTATTTTTTTGGACAATCGGGCAAAAAACTAGGATACAAACAAATGGTTGAGTTGGATGACTTTATGATGAAAACGCTTGAAAAGTAAAAACCGTTACAAAAGTTCTTTTTACAAAGAATTACGACGCTCGATGAAAATATTACCAACTGAAATTGCCTACTGTGAACTGAGTATTTCTTCCATTTCCTGTTGTAGATTCAAAGCTTTTTCGGTAGCTTTTTGAGCAAAATTATTTCCCGAAGAAGCATAAATAATTCCTCTTGAAGAGTTAATTAAAAGTCCTATTTCATCATTTAAACCAAATTTACAAACCTCTTGTAAACTTCCGCCTTGAGCACCAACTCCTGGAACTAATAGAAAATTATTTGGAACAATTTTTCTAATTTTTTGAAAATACTCAGGTCGAGTAGCGCCAACTACATACATCAACCGTTCACTGTTCTTCCAAGTTTGTGACTCTTGTAATACTTTTTCGTAAAGCGTAGTTCCGTTTTTATCTTTTAGTACTTGAAAATCTAAACCTCCTTTGTTTGATGTTAATGTTAATAGGATTGTAAATTTATCTGCGAAAGCGAGAAAAGGCTCAACAGAATCACTTCCCATATATGGAGCAACCGTAACCGAATCAAAGTTTAAATCTTCAAAAAAAGCTTTGGCATATCTAGTAGAAGTATTGCCAATATCGCCACGTTTTGCATCAGCGATAGTAAAAATTTCAGGATATTTTTTATTGATATAATCAATGGTTTTTTTTAAAGCTTGCCACCCTTTTATTCCATAAGCTTCAAAAAAAGCAATGTTAGGTTTGTAGGCAACAGCCAAATGATGTGTTGCATCAATAATTTGTTTATTGAACTCAAAAATTGGATCGTTAAAATTTAAAAGATGCTGTGGAATTTTTTCTAAATCAACATCTAAACCAATACATAAAAAGGATTTTTTAATTTTAATTTGTTCAATAAGTTGTTCTCTATTCATTTGGGTAATAAATGTTATGCAAAAGTAAGAATTTCATAGGTTTCTTTACACAGTTTCTCTTTATCTTTACATTTTAATTTTAAAATTACAAAATGAGAAGTAAAATAGTAGCAGGAAACTGGAAAATGAATAAAACTTTACCTGAATCGAAAGATTTAGTAAAGGCAATTAAAAAATCTGTAAAAGAATTAAAACTTGATAATACTCGTATAATTATTGCACCTACGTTTGTAAACCTTCAAAAAGTGTCTAAAAAATTAAAAGATTCTGTTGTTGAAGTTGCAGCGCAAAATATGCATCAAGCAGAAAGTGGAGCATATACTGGCGAAATTTCTGCTGAAATGTTAAAATCTATTGATGTAAATGTGGTTATTTTAGGGCATTCGGAAAGAAGAGAATATTTTGATGAAACCGATACTTTATTAACTCAAAAAGTAAATGCTGCTTTAAAAAAAGGACTAGAAATTATC
>JAKITG010000079.1 GCA_021648195.1 Flavobacteriaceae bacterium
CGGCTTAATGCCAAAGTTAGCTCCAGCGTTAAAAACCTTAGTCCAAATTTGTTCTACTTCACTATTCTTACAATAAATTTCAAAGCCTCCACTTCCAGTATAACCTGTAGCCGAAATAATTACATGCTCAATTCCTGCAAAATCACCGACTTTAAATTTATAAAAAGGAATAGACTTTAAATTAATTGAAGTTAAACTTTGCATAGCATCAATAGCCTTTGGACCTTGAATGGCAAGTAAAGAAAATGCTTCCGAAATATTACGTATTTTGGCATTTATAGTATTATGAGACTCTATCCAGTTCCAATCTTTGTCAATATTTGATGCATTAACAACTAAAAGATAAGTATACTCTTTTATTCTGTACACAATCAAATCATCTACAATTCCACCTTCTGCATTTGGTATACAGCTATATTGAGCATCACCAATTTCTAATTTTGAAGCATCATTTGAAGTTACTTTTTGAATTAAGTCTAATGCATTTTCTCCTTCAATTAAAAATTCTCCCATATGGGAAATATCAAAAACTCCTACACCATTTCTAACAGTTTCGTGTTCTATATTAATACCTTCATATTGTACAGGCATATTATACCCTGCAAATGGAACTAGTTTAGCACCCAATGCTTCATGAATATGAGTTAAAGCAGTGTTTTTCATTATATTTTTTTATTTGAGTTCTTACAAAATTATTGAAAAAAAATGAATTCATGAAATGACTTGATATTACTTTATGAATTTTAATTTAACTTAGAAGTAATGATATAAAAATTAGAATCTATTTCGAAAGTAGAATTAAGGGAAGTTTTTAATCTTTTCCATCTTTTACGAGGTTTTAACCATCTTTCTTCATGATTTACCATCACTTTAATAGGAATACTAAAACCTTTAACAATATTTTTGAATCGATATTTAATTTTAGATCTCTTCATTTTATATTCTAATACAGGAATTTTTATACCTCTCAAGTATTGATTAAAAAAGGGTTTTAAATCCATCTTTGTTTCTCTGCTTAAATAATCTTCAATTTGCTGTGTTGTAACGGTTTGGTGATAGAATTGTTTATTTATACCTATCAATATATTTCTAAATTTTTTATCATCATTTATCATTTGACGAAGTGTATGAATAATATTTGCTCCTTTAAAATACATATCACTAGAACCTTTATTATTGACATTATAGATTCCAATAATAGGTTTGTCATTTTTAATTAACCCTCGAGTTCCAACAACATAAGAGTTTGCTACCTCTGTTCCATAATGATAATCTAAATATAAGGTTTCGCTATAAGTGGTAAAACTTTCATGAATCCACATATCAGCAACATCTTTATAAGTTATATTATTAGCAAACCATTCATGTCCAGATTCATGAATAATAATATAATCAAATTTAAGACCTATACCTGTTCGACTAAAGTCTTGCCCTAAATATCCATTTTGATAACCATTGCCATAAGTAATCGAGCTTTGGTGTTCCATCCCCAAATAAGGTACTTCTACCAATTTATAATCATCTTCATAAAAAGGATAAGGACCAAACCAATACTCAAATGCTTCTAACATTTTGGGCACCTGTTTAAATTGAATCTTGGCTTTCTCTAAGTTATACGACAAAACATAATAATTGCAATCCAATTCTCCATTCAGTCCATTATACTTTTCCGAAAAATGGACATAGTCACCAATATTTACATTTACACCATAGTTGTTGATTGGATTTACCACTTCCCAATGATATGTTTTTGTACTATCAGCAGGGTTTTCTATAATTCCTTTTAATTTTCCATTAGAAACATTCGTCAAACCTTTTGGAATAGTAATTTTCATAGAAATACCATTATCAGGTTCATCATACATGTGATCTTTGATTGGCCACCAAATGCTTGCTCCATTTCCTTGACAAGTAGTTGCAATAAAATCATTTCCATTTTCATCTTTCGACCAAGTAAAACCTCCGCTCCATGGCGGATTTAAACTCTCTAAAGGATTACCTTCATAAAAAACAGTAATTTCATTGATATTTCCTTTTTTTTGATTTTCCTTAAGTTTTATGAAATAAGAGTAACCATCTAAAGTAAAGGATAAATTCTTATTATTTTGAAGAACTTTGATAATTTTTAAAGGCTTTTGCAAGTCAATTTGAATTACTTGATAGTTTTTCAATACTTTATATCTTATCGTATTTGATCCCGAAATATATTTGTTTTTGCTATCTATCTTAAGGTCTAATTTATAATGTAATAAATCCCACCAAATACGCTCTTTGGTGATAGAGCCTCGAATACTATCTTGATGTGTAAATACTTTATTTTGTGAAGAACTAAGAAGAGTATAGCCTAAGAATATAAATAGGAATAAATATTTTTGCATATATACAGTTTTGGTAAATATAATAATTTTAGAAATGTTTTATTTTAACAAAAACATTTTCAATTCATCATAAGTTTTAATAAAGGTTGCTTCTTTTTTCTTATTGATTATTTCCTTTATTTGTTGTGGATAAGGAATTGTTTTTTTTATTACAGGTTCAACTACTTCCAAAAACTTTACAGGATGTGCAGTTTCTAAAAATATGCCTTGAACTCCTGATTGCTTCTCCTTATATTTTTTCAAGCCTAAATAACCAACAGCTCCGTGAGGATCTGCTATATAATTACTATCTTTATAAAGGCTTAACATAGCTTCTCGAGTTTTATAATCTGTAAAAGAATAGGAGTGGAGCTGTTTTTTTAGTTTTCTAAAATTATTGTCATAAATTTCTTGAATTCTAATAAAGTTACTTGGATCTCCAACATCCATAGCATTAGAAATTGTTTGTATAGAATCTACTGGGTGGTAATTTTCTGTTTCTAAATAAATAGGAACAACTGCGTTGGCATTAGTAGCTGCAATAAATTTATAGATAGGCAAACCTAATTTTTGTGCCATCATTCCAGCACAGATATTTCCAAAATTTCCACTGGGAATGGAAAACACTATTTTTTTTGACTTATTTTTTAATTGCTGATAAGCAAATACAAAATAAAACATTTGCGGTAACCACCTTGCAACATTAATAGAATTTGCTGATGTTAACTGAATTTTATCAGTAATATCACTATCTAAAAATGCTGTTTTTACCATTTTATGACAATCATCAAAAGTACCATCTACCTCTAATGCTTTAATATTTTTTCCAAGTGTAGTCAATTGTTTTTCTTGTACATTACTAACCTTTTTGCTAGGGTATAAAATTACTACATTAACTCCTTTAACGCCTAAAAAGCCACTAGCAACTGCGCCTCCTGTATCACCAGAAGTAGCAACTAATACTGTTATTTCATTATCATTATTCTTATTAAAATAAGATAAGCAACGAGCCATAAACCTAGCTCCAACATCTTTAAACGCCATGGTTGGACCATGAAACAATTCTAAAGTATAAATATCTTTTTCAATCTCAATCAATGGAAATTCAAAATTTAAAGTATCAGAAATAATTGATTTTAAATCTTTTTCAGGAATTTCACCACCAATAAATTGTTTGATCACCTCAAAAGCAATTTCAGGATAAGTATATTTATTAATATTTTCGAAAAATGATTTTGGTAAGGGAGTAATTTCCTCTGGAAAATACAAACCTTTATCAGGAGCTAATCCTTTAATTACAGCATCTTGAAAAGAAACCTTGGGTGCTTTTTTATTTAAACTATAATAGTTCATAGATTTTGTCACTTATAATATTTTAATTCCTTGTGTATTAATTTTTGTAATATAGATATGAAACGGAACATCTATTTTTTTATATACTTCAGATATTGCCACCGAAACATTTTTAGCTATTTGCTTATCTTTACTGAATGTAAAAATTGATGGACCTGAGCCAGAAATTCCACAACCTAAAGCTCCAGCTTGCAAAGCATTATTTTTTACTTTATCAAAATCGGGTATCAACTTTGAGCGATATGGTTCAACAATATAATCAGTTAATGATTCTGAAAACAAATTATAATCATTGGTGTGTAATGCATGAACCAAACTACCTAAATTTGCCCATTGTTTTACGGCTTCACTCAATTCTATTTTACTGGGTAAAATAGATCTTGAGTCTTCTGTTTTGATTTCAATTTGTGGATGAATAATTGTTGCATACAAACCTTTTAAGGTTGGTAATTCTATTATTTTTAATGGATTTGTTGATTTAACTAAAGTAAATCCGCCGAAAATAGCTGGAGCAACATTATCAGCAATAGGTGATCCACAAGCCAACCTTTCTCCTTCACGTGCAAATTCAATCAATTCTAATTTAGTAAAGGGTTTTCCTAATAATTCGTTAATAGCAAAAACTACTCCTGCAGCACTTGCTGCGCTACTTCCTACACCGCTACCTGGTTTAATGTTTTTATAAATTTCAATTTCAAATCCAAAATTTTCATTAAAATTGAGTTTATCCAAAAGAGCTAATGCAGCAACTCCTGCAACATTTTTATCTGTTTCTAAAGGTAAATTTTCACCTATAATTTTAGTTATTTTCACTCCTTTTGCAGGTGATTTTCTAATAATCATTTCATCACCAATAGCATCTAAACAACAACCTAAGACATCGAAACCACAAGAAATGTTTGCCACAGTGGCAGGAGCAAATATTTTAATTTCATCCATATCAAATGCTCTTTATTTATTAGCGGTTCTAATAATATCTCCAAAAATTCCTGATGCTGTTACATCTGCACCAGCTCCAGCACCTTTAATAATCAAAGGTTGGTCTTTATATCGATGGGTATAAAATAATACAATATTATCTTTTCCATCTAAATTGTAAAAAGGGTGATCTTTAGGGATGTGCTGTAATCCTACTTGTGCTTTTCCATCTTTATATTCGGCAACATATTTTAATCGACAATTCTTTTCTTCGGCATTTTTACGTAGAGAATCAAAATGTATTGCTTCTTTTTTTAATGTTTCCATAAAGTCATCTATACTATCAGCTTCTAAAGATAATTGAGGTAAGAAAGATTTATTTTCTATATCTCCTAATTCCATTACTTTTCCACTTTCTCTTAATAAAATTAAGATTTTTCGCATGACATCAACTCCGCTTAAATCAACTCTCGGGTCAGGCTCTGTATAACCTTCAGTTCCTGCTTGTTCAACCACATTAAAAAAAGAACTTTTGCCATCAAAATTATTAAATATAAAATTTAAACTCCCCGAAAGTACAGCTTGAATTTGTGTTACTTCATCACCAGATGTAATCAAGTTTTGAAGTGTATCAATAATTGGTAAACCAGCTCCAACATTGGTCTCAAATAAGAATGGAGCATTGTATTCTCGTGATAATAATTTTAAATTTTGATAATTATTATATTCAGAAGAACAAGCAATTTTATTACAGGCAACAACAGCTATACTTTCTTTTAAATAACTTGCATAAAAGGAGGGGAGCTTATCATTAGCAGTGGTGTCAACAAAGACACTATTGCGTAAATTTAATTTTTTAACTTGACTGATAAAATCATCAAAATTTGATTTTTTTCCATTATTACCAAGTTGCGACTTCCAATTTACTAAATCAATTCCTTTTTCATCAAATAGCATCTTCTTAGAATTTGAAAGTGCTATAACTCGCATATTAATATGCAAATGGTCTAATAAATAATTTTGCTGCTGTTGAATTTGTTCCAAAAGCATACCTCCAACATTTCCAACACCAACAATAAATAAATTGATTTGTTTGATATGGTTTTCAAAGAATGTAACATGCAAAGAGTTTAATGCTTTTTTCACATCTTTTTTTATGATAACTGCTGATATATTATTTTCTGCAGAACCTTGAGCAATAGCTCTAATATTTACATTATTATTACCTAAGCTACTAAACATTTTACCACTTACTCCTTGATGAGCTTTCATATTATCTCCAACCAAGGCAATGATAACCAAATCACTTTCAATAATTAATGGATTTACTTTATGCTGTATAATTTCTAATTCAAATTGATTATCAACAGCTAGTTTGGCTTTTTTAGCCTCAATAATATCAATGGCAATACATATAGAATGCTCACTAGAGGCTTGTGTTATAAATTTCACATTTATATTTTCTTGTAATAACGCTTCAAACAAACGTTTTGAAATACCTGGAACACCAATCATTCCATTTCCTTCAAGGGTTAATAAAGCAATATCTTCAATATGGCTAATTCCTTTTATTGTTGATTTATTTCCTTTGTTGTTATCTGTTATTAGAGTTCCTTTATCGCTTGGTAATAATGTATTTTTAATAATAATTGGAATTTTTTTATCTAAAACAGGTTGGATTGTTGGTGGATAAATCACTTTTGCCCCAAAATGAGATAATTCCATAGCTTCTTGATATGAAATCTGCTCAATAGGTTTTGCTTCTTTAACCAATTTTGGATTTGCTGTAAACATTCCACTTACATCAGTCCAAATTTCTAGTACCTTAGCATTGACTGCATTTGCAAAAATTGCTGCAGTAAAGTCTGACCCTCCGCGACCTAAGGTTGTAATATTACCCTTATCATCTGACGCAATAAATCCAGAGGCAACAACGATATTATTTTTTTGTTTTGATATAAATGTTTTGATATTTGAATAAGTTTCTTTGTAATTTACAAGCGCATTACTATAATTACTATCCGTTTTTATAAGTTTTGTACTGTCTAATAAATTAGCATGCAAACCCTTATCTTTCATAGCTTCATAAATAATAAATGAAGAAATAGTTTCGCCTGTACTTACAATTTTTGCCATTGATTTATCTGACAAATCATTTAACAGTAAAATACCGTTTAGCACACCCCCCAATTTGGTGAGAGTTTTAATAACAAAAACTTTAGATTTAGTTTGGTTTACTTTATCAAACAGACCTTCAATAATATCAATATGTTTTTTTTCAATTTCTTGAATTACTGAAACATATTGTTTATCACCTTGTACAGCTAGCTGTGATGCTTTGATTAATAAATTTGTTATACCACTAAATGCAGAGACAATAACTATTACTTTCTCTTTTTTATTTGAAATAATTTCAATTACCTTATTTATATTATTTGCGGAACCTACCGAAGTTCCTCCAAATTTTGAAACAATCATTTTAAAATATTTTAATAATTTTTATACTAATTTTTAGGTTAAATTTGAGATTTACATTTAGTAAATACAAAATTTATGCAACGGAGATATATATTGATACAACCCTAAAGGGTATCTATAGTGATAGAAGTAGTATCAACCATTAAGAAATGGTTTAAGAATTGGGTGAATATATAATTTGAATTTTGCATCACTCAGCAAATATAAATCATTTTTTTTATTGATAAAATATAAATCAATATATTTAATATTATTTTATAACTAACGTATTACAATAAATAATTCGTATAATTTTATACAAATTATTGAAAAATATGTATATTTGATTAATCTATTTATTTTAGATTAACCAAAATCAATTGAACCTAATTTAGAATAAAAGGCTGTAAATCATTCATTTATAGCCTTTTTTATTGTTCTATTTTTCAGCTTTTTTACTTTTATTTTTCTTTATTTTTATGGTGATTTTATTACTCTTTTTATCTAAATCCATAAAAATAATATCATTTTCATCTAAATTTGAATTGACAATTTCTTCGGCTAAAACATCTTCAATATATTTTTGAATAGCACGTTTTAAAGGACGAGCACCATATTTTTTATCAAAACCTTTGTCAACAATATAATCTTTAGCTTCTTTACTTAAGTTTAGTTTGTAACCTAATTTTGAAATTCTCAATAGTAATTTTTCTAATTCTATATCAATAATTGCGTGTATGTCTTCACGTTCAAGGCTATTAAACATTATAACATCATCAATACGGTTTAAAAATTCTGGTGCAAAACTTTTCTTTAAGGCGTTTTCAATAACGCTTTTTTCATGTGCATTGGCTTGCTCTTTTTTTGATGCCGTACCAAATCCTACTCCTTGTCCGAAATCTTTTAATTGACGAGACCCAATATTAGAAGTCATTATTATTATGGTATGTCTAAAATCAATTTTTCTCCCCAAGCTATCAGTAATATATCCATCATCTAAAATTTGCAAAAGCATATTAAATACATCTGGGTGTGCTTTTTCAATTTCATCTAATAAAACAACTGCATAAGGTTTGCGGCGTATTTTTTCAGTGAGCTGTCCACCTTCTTCATAACCTACATAACCAGGAGGCGCTCCAATCAACCTAGATATAGCAAATTTTTCCATATACTCGCTCATGTCAATTCTAATTAGTGCATCTGGAGAGTCAAATAATTCTGAGGCTAACACTTTGGCTAATTGAGTTTTACCTACGCCTGTTTGACCTAAAAATATAAATGATCCAATAGGTTTGTTAGGGTCTTTTAAACCAACTCTATTTCTTTGGATGGCTTTAACAACTTTAGCTACAGCTTCATCCTGACCAATAATTTTACCTTTAATTAAATTAGGTAAATCCTTTAATCTTTTACTTTCTGCTTCTGCAATTCTATTAACAGGAATTCCTGTCATCATACTTACAACACTTGCAACATTTTCTTCGGTTACAACTTCTTTATGGAGTTTAGAATTTTCTTCCCAAGCTGCTTGGGCAATATCTAGTTCTTTTTCAGTACGTTTCTCATCATCACGCAATTTTGCTGCTTCTTCATACTTCTGACTTTTTACTACTTCATTTTTTTGTTCTCTAATTTTTTCTAAACTTTTCTCCAGTTCTAAAACTTGTTTAGGAACAATAATATTTGTGATATGTACACGAGATCCAGCTTCATCCATTGCATCTATTGCTTTATCTGGCAAATATCTATCTGTCATATAACGGTTTGTCAATACAACACAAGCTTTTATAGCGTCATCAGTAAATTCAACATTATGATGGTCTTCATATTTATTTTTAATATTGTTTAAAATCTGAATCGTTTCTTCAACACTAGTTGGCTCAATAATTACTTTTTGAAAACGTCGCTCTAAGGCTCCATCTTTTTCAATATTTTGTCTAAATTCATCTAATGTAGTTGCACCAATACATTGAATTTCACCGCGAGCCAATGCGGGTTTAAACATATTTGAGGCATCTAACGAACCTGTAGCACCACCAGCACCTACTATGGTATGTATTTCGTCAATAAATAATATAATATCCTCATTCTTTTCTAGCTCATTCATTAAGGCTTTCATGCGCTCTTCAAACTGACCTCTATATTTGGTTCCTGCAACCAAACTTGCTAAGTCTAAAGATACAATGCGTTTGCCAAATAAAATTCTTGAAACTTTTTTTTGAACAATTTTTAAGGCAAGACCTTCGGCTATTGCAGATTTACCAACTCCAGGTTCACCAATTAAAATGGGATTATTTTTTTTACGTCGGCTTAAGATTTGTGAGATACGTTCAATTTCTTTTTCTCTACCAACTACGGGATCTAATTTTCCTTTTTCTGCCATATCGGTCAAATCTCTTCCAAAATTATCTAATACTGGTGTTTTAGATTTTTTCACAACCTTACTTTTTGAACTTTCAAAAGGGTTCTTTCTTGGTTTGTCAAATTCTTCAGGGTGAGGCATTTCTGCAGAAGGGCTTTTTGCTATATCTTCTTCAATCTCTTGATTGTCATCATTTTCATCAATAAATAAGTCTTTAAAAATTTCTTTTACATCCTCATAAAAAACATCAAAATTATGGAGCACCTTAGTTGTAGGGTCATTTTCATTTCGTAAAATACACAATAATAAATGAGCTGTACTTATCGCATCGCTATTATACAGCTTGGCTTCTAAAAATGTAGTTTTTAAGGCTTTTTCTGCTTGTTTTGTTAGGTGTAAACTTTTTTTATCGTTTACTTCTGATAATATAGAGTTTATTGGATGTAATAACTCTATCTT